>NZ_JBGTHY010000302.1:0-10144 GCF_041745955.1 Pricia sp. | reverse complement strand
TCCATCGCCTATATCTGACATAGAAGTGATGGTTTCGTTAATGGTTACCAAATCGCCATTTTCATTTTCGTAGACGCCGATAGCGTTTCCTGTTGCCGAGGTACCGGTCATTGTCGTTATGGTATCATCGGGCAAAGTGATGACCGTAGCCGCACCCAGCTCACTGACATACGTGAGTTCACGGGTGGCGGGTGCAAACGATAATGTGCCAACATTTAAGGGTATGTTCGTGGTAACACTATCTTCGTTCGTATAATCAAAAGAGTTCCCGTCCGCACCAAGTGCCAGATTCCCTACATTGAGCGAAATGGTATTTGTAAGTCCGTTTTCATCCTCATACTCCAAAGAATTTCCGTTCAGGGTCAAGCTGGTCAACGTCTGCAAAGGAAGCAATATGCTTGAAGTTCCACCATTCTCCAAAGTCAAGGTCAATTCCCCAGTAACATTGTCAAAGGTAAATGGCTGCAATTGCTGACTATCCGTAGAAGTCAACTCCCAAGAATTACCATCCCAGAAATAAATAGTTCCGGTATTGGTGTTGACATAGATATCCCCAAGATCGGCTCCGCCCGGTGAAGTCATACCTGCGGCGGTGACTGCGGTGCCGCTTAGTACCTCGCAATTACACTGGTCTTCCAACGTGACCGTGGTCTGCGCCATCGCAAGTCCGGAAACTAAAAATACTAGGATTACAATTAAATTCTTCATGGTCATTACTTTACTTTGTACCGTATCGGTTTATTTTTACCCTTGGAATAAAACTGACTGAAAATCAGATTATTGCAAGTGTGTTCTTCTAAATTCCTAAGCTGAATACTTTTCCGGGGAGCCATCGCTATAGGGATTTTGGCTATGGTGAAGAGGATGCAATAACATCCTAAAAGCCACTTTGTTTTCCATTTGAAAACCTGAATCAAGTTCGGTTAAGTCAATCATGCTTTGGGTCGTGGTGAACCGGATAAGGGGAAAAGGCTCAACTACACGTTATAAAATTAAGCGGACTCTGATTGCCTTAAAAATAAATGTTGTGTACACAGTAGAAAGTAGTGTAAAGAGCTAAAAAGATGAAGTCTTACCGATTTTCGTTTATCGATAAATGCCCTAAAATCAATGTGTTTGGAAGATAAACTGTACGAAAATTCGGATGTATGTACTAGAAATACTTGTGCTACCTTCCGCTTAATCCTTGTTGACCCGATGGGTAATTCGCCTGTTGGTAATGACCGTATTTACTTTTAGGGTCAAAATCGCCGTATTGGAAGTTTCGATGGTACACACGTAGCCTGAATTAGATGCCACCAACCGATATTGATTGCCGTTTTCCGAGGATGTGGCGTTCGTAATCATGAGCGTATTCGAATTTGTTCCGCTATAAATTCCGGAATCGGTCAAGTTAGTCCATATACTGCCATTGAAAAGTTGCCACTGAAAAGTGTCGGCATTCAATGTAGTGACCATAAAAGTTGCGTTACAACCGGGACAGGCGCTGGTATCGATTGGTTGTGCGGAAATGGTGGTTGCTGTGCCCGCTTCCTGAAAATCGTAGGTGCCGTTGTTGTCACTATCCTCCGGGGTCTGATAGGAAGCTGCCACTACCGTACCATCGGAATTTACGGCAGGTGGATTACCGTTCCCGTAGAATCCGTTTCCGTCGGCGTCGGCGTTGGAATCCGCATAGGCTTCATTGGCATCGTTGCAGCCATCGCCATCACTATCAGAATCCAGACTATTGTCGACACCATCGTTGTCGGTGTCGCATGAAGAATTACCGGCGGTCCAAACTATGGCGTTGACCAAAATATCTTCCGCTGCGGCATTGAACGGTGCATTATCGTTCGAAAAGGGCACTATCACTCTTCTGCCCGGTGCCGTTCCCGATTCCATAGCCTGTCCCTTTTCCCAGACCGCAATACCAATGTTGCCGTTGGCATGGTCCGCCAATACCGTACCTGACGTTAGGTTGCCGGCATGATGGGCCGCCTGACCGATATTCAAATTCCCAAGGGGCAGACCGGCGGTAATGGGGTGTGTATTGTCGGTTATGGTAATAAAAGTGCCGTTGGCGTTCAATCCGGAAACCCCGCCCAAGATTTCATCGTGCAGTGCGGATTCACTTGTAATAATCCCGTTAACTGTGGTCGCCATGTTCGCCACATTGGCGGCGGCCGTACCACTATTGACGTCCTCGTACAAAAAGGTTACCGCATAATTATCGGCATCACCGCCCACCCCGTCGTCTACCACCGTAACTGTATAGCCCAAGGCAGTCAGTTTGTCGATCGCGTTCTGTTCCGGAGCCGATGCGGTTCCATCGGTTACCCAGAGCACGGAGGCGGGACATTCGACGGTATCCAGGATACCATCATTATCATCGTCGAGATCGGTATTGTCAAGAATGCCGTCGCCATCCGAATCGGGATACACCTCTAAGGTCGCAAACGACGAGACGGCCGGGGCACATACGTTGCCACCATCGCTGACCACAACCTGATATTGATTACCGTTATCCCCTAAATTGGCGTTGAAGGAATAGTTGGCATTCGTCGCCCCTGGGATATCCGTAAAAGTAAATCCGCCATCCGTACTTTCCTGCCATTGATAGGCCAGATTGGTTCCGGAAGCGGTCACCGAGAACGTCGCATTGTTCCCATCCTCGACCGTTTGATCTGCAGGTTGTGTACTAATGGATGCCTGTTCTACCATGGTGATACTGGTTACATCGCTGATGGACAAGGTAGCATCCCCCGACATACCCCCATATTCCACCACATAGCCTTGGGGCTGGTAATTACCGGAGGCGGCCCCGGTATTGCTCAAATCGTTCCAAGACCCGTTTGCATTAACGTTCGGGTGGGTGAGATGTGCGTAATCTTCATTGCCTGCCTGATTGGGTTCGTTCGTATTCCAAAAGGCAAAATTCGGTGAACTTCCCCCAATGGCTCCGTTCCAGAAATTGAGTCCGGCTTCGGGACCGGTAACCCATTCCCATACGCCCTCGGTCGCAGCATCGCTACCGCCGATCCATCCGGTGCCGGCGGCCTGCAATCCCGAGAAATCGGCTTCCTCCTGCGAGGTCAGGGTAGCCAGATAGCCCTGAAGGCCGAAATACGTGCTTGCATTGGCCGCCGCGTTGGCATCCGTCCAGGTAATCCCTACATCGTCTATATACATATAGTAGTGCCCTGTTGCCGGCAAATAGTTCGCCTCGCCTACGGTAATCGAAAACTGTCTCCATCCGGTCGGTGCCGCCGCACTGCTCGTATATTCAACGGCAAGTATGGCCGCCTCGAATTCGGAATAGGTAGCGGGACCGGTGAGGGAAAGTTCCCCTTCCAAGGCATTCCAGGTAGCCGTAATATTGGGATGTGTTCCGGTCAAGGTAAACAAATCCTCCCCATTGATATATCCGGAAGATATCTGTATATAGACCGCCGTGGTAACCGAGTCGTCGGGGTCGGTAATGCTTATGCTTTCCGCAATGGGAATGGAAAAACCCGGACAATAGTCTTGATCACCCTCGGCATCGACAACGGGAGGCATATTGTTGATCCGTAAAACTGCCGATATGGATGTTCGATTACCGCAAAGATTGTTGAAGTCGTTTACTACGACACGGTATAAATTTTCGTCCCCGGAAGCGGAAGCATTGGGTATCGTCAAGGAACTTGCGGTTTCTCCGGAAATAGCCGAATAGCTGCCGCCCCCGTTCGTACTGACAAACCACTGATACACCTGGTTATTTCCAGTTACGGAAACGGAAAAAATGGCAGTGTCACCAGAATTTACGGTTTGGTCCTGTGGCTGGGCCGTAATCGTTACCCCCGAACCGGCTTCCAAGAAATTCGGTGTGCCGTTACCGTCGGTATCAACAGGTACGGAATACAAGGCCCCGACTACTTTTCCATCGGTATCTACAGCCGGTGTTCCACTTCCATAGGTGCCATTATCGTCGGTATCGGCGTTCAAGTCGTTATACCCTTCATCGGCATCGAAACAGCTGTCGGCATCGCTATCGGTATCCAAACGGTTTATCGTACCATCATTGTCGGTATCACAGGTGCCGTTGTACATAGCTGCCATCTGCGCTGTTGAAAGAGCTATGGGATAATGTACGAGCTCATCCATAAGGCCTTCAAAATAATTTCCCGCTCCCGAACCAAAGGCATCAGATCCCTCCGTTCTACCAAAGTGCTGTCCATCGCCATGGGCGGCCAACGACCCAAAACCGGTATTGAGCGACGTACTTGAGACACCGTCCAAATACATAATTACAGCACCATTTGCATAGGTAAGACCGATGTGGTGCCAATTACCGTCGTTCGGAAAGGTAAAATTGGAAGTACCGACCTGACTGCCCGCACCTCCCTCTCGAACGGCACTTTCGAGCACATTGCCGTTGAGACGTATGGCGATTCCGGTACCGCTACCCCCCTCTTCCATAAGTGTTTGAATTCCCAAAAAATCCGCCGGCTTTACCCAAAACGAGTAGCTAAAGTTGGTCAGCTGCTGATTGAGAAACGTACCATCGCTATACCTGAGATATTCGGAAGTTCCATTAAAGGACGCGGAAAATATCCCCTTTCGGCTATCCGACGAATAGCCAACGCTACCGGCAGTTGCGTTGCGACCGTTGCCCGAAGTGTCATTAGACGAATTCTCAAGATTCCAATACGCATCAAAACCGGCCACGTCGGGCCCGCAACTTTCTTCGTGGGCATCCAAAATGCCGTCGTTGTCGTCATCGAGATCGGTTCTATCGGCCACCCCGTCGTTGTCAGTGTCGAGCAAAGGCAACACGGTCAGTGTACCGGTAGATTCACCACGCAAGGGAATATTCTGATCGTTGGATATGTCGGAGGGAGAGATCGTGTTGTCAAATGTGCCAATTGAAGTTGTGACCACATCAAAGGTAAACGTACAGGTAGCACCGGCGGGAAGGTTGGCACCGGAGACCGTAAAACCGTTCACCCCAGAATTTGCGGTAATCGTTCCTCCACATGACGAGGACGCATTAGGAGTAGTCGATAAAATCATGCCGGCGGGGAAGTTATCGGTCAATGAGAAGTTGGTCAGGGAAACCCCGTTCGAAGGGTTCTCGACGTTAATGCTAACCGTAGACTCATCACCGATTACAATCGTGCCCGGGGAAAATATCTTACTTGCGACGGCAGGAAACGCAATCTCGTTCGAGGTCACGAAAACTCCGCCCCAAATGCCTTCGCTGCTGCTGCCCAGTTCTACGTTAAGATTAGTAACGTTATTCGGAACAAATCCGCTGGCGTCATAGGTATCGATATCCATGCCCCAACTGTAACCGAAGTTCGGATTTCGGCCACCGACATCTACCCCGAATTCGGATATAGTTCCGTTCAGGGCATTATTAGCAGGGTTTAAAGCGTTGGATAACGGATTGTTATTAATTTCAACATAATCGCCAGACTGATTCCTCTCTCCATCGAAAGCGAAATAGCCCGCATGGCATTCGAAAGCCCCTATTGAAGGCGTCAATAGTCCCGTTACGGTAAAGGAATCGTTGGCCCCGAAGCCAAAGAAATCGAAACCGTCCCAAACGGCTATATTCCTTGCTTTTTCGGAAGGGTCGTTGTAAATGACCACCATGGTCCAACCTCCGAACGGACCTGTAAACGAACTGCCGGTAGCCAAGGCGATATCGGCTACAAAATAATTACCACCACCACCTGCCTGTACTTCAGAAGTTACATCTGCGTAGGCCATAAAGGTATCCCAAGGTGCCTGCGCGGTTCTTTCCATATTGCGTACGTCTGCGGTAATGGTCGTATAACCGGATCCCGCGGGTGTGCGTAGCTTTACAACATCCATAATCAGGGCGGCCGAAGGGTTGGTAATTCCGCTCCTAGAACTTCGGTATAGACCGCCCCAATACAGGCCGGCATATTCAACGGTAGCCGCAGGGGGCAGGTTCATGGTGCTGCTGCTGGAATTTACGGTCGACCCATCGCCATCAACGTCGGCATAGCCCATAACTGCCGGCGGATTGTTCGTGTCGGCCGGATTGGGACAGCCGGAAACACATGCGATATTGGTATTGCCGCGCATTCTAAAGTTACCCTGTACATTGACGGATTCTCTTTCTTCATAAGGTCTGGGGGATTCTTGCGGAGAATATGCCGTGAACCGAACGTTATCCACAAATGCTTCTTCGTTGGCGTCCCATACCCCCGAATTGCTGAAAAAACCTATTCCAGAACCTGACCAGATAAGATTTGGAGGAAGTGTAAAAGTGAAAGTGCCGGTACCAGAACCAGAATTCAAATTTCCGATAAATACAATTGTATTATTATTGTCAATCATCGCGATACCCATTATTTCATTCCCTAGATTTCTAGTATCGTACGTAAAATTCAGTATGGTCCTGCCTGCCCCGGCAAGGTTCAACCCTCTTGCAATATAGGCGCCATTGAGTTCCCTGAGCCGAAGTCTATTGGAATTCACAAGTATAGTTCCCGCGGTAGGGCTGTCTGTTCCGTCGCCCACCTCGTCCCAGTTCATCGAAAAATTGGCAGAACCGTTATTGTTGGCGTAGGAAACAGCGCTAAACGTATCCAAATACGTCTGCTGACCATACGCAAATGAGGTCAGCAGAAGAAAAAAGTAGATTAACGTATTTCCGGAAAGGAATTTCATGGGTCGTAGGTGGTTCGATTTCGATATGCGGTCAACCAAGCTTTTGGATTTGACCAAGTTAAAATCCCACATCCTCTGTTCATATCATAGGATATGGGCCATCGACCTCAAAAGTATGTCTTAAGGGATGGGGTCAGAAATAAATGTTGTGTAACTGGTTTAAAGTCAAGTGAACTGATGAAATATCGCGGTTTGACATATCCTGAAATGTACAATTTAGGGAAAATGAGTTCCTATGGAGTCAAAAAAAAGCAGCCCTGCAGACTGCTTGTTAAATTTATAAAAGACTTTAATCCTATTCCATAATAATAAACTCCGACCTACGGTTCTGTTCGTGCTTTGCAGGCGAACATTCTACACCATTAGCGCACTCGTTGATGAGTTTGGTCTCGCCTAAACCTTCGCTGCTCAAGCGGTCTTTGGCGATGCCATTATTAATCATGTAGGCTACGGTGGCCTCCGCCCTTTTTTGGGATAACCAAAGGTTATAGGAATCCTTACCCCTACTGTCGGTATGGGCGTTGACCTTGATTTTTAGGCTAGGGTATTTTTCCATGGCCGCGATCAATTTTTCGACCTCGATCTCAGAATCTTTACGGATGTTGTACTTGTTATAATCAAAGTAAATTACACTCAATTGCAGGAGTTTGGACAGATCATCGCCGAATCCGGCCGAAACCGTATTTCGCTCCAGTAAAAAATCGATGGTCTTCGGCTCGCCTTCCGATTTTGCCAAATATTCCTCAGAGGGTATAAAGCCTTCCATCGTAGCCCTTACAAAATTCCCTTGGTTGCAGTTCAACGATACCGTATACCTGCCTTCGGTGTCCGTAACGACCGATGAAATTTCCTCATTGTCCTCGTCGATGACCCTGACGGTGGCCCCTATCAGGGGTTCTTTGGATATTTCATCCATGACCGTGCCACTCACCGGTTGCTTGCAGCCCAGCAACAGGGGTTTGGCCTCTAAAAATTCGTAGATATCATCACCGCCACTACCCTCGGGGCGGTTTGAGGCAAAATAGCCGCGTTTGGTCCCTTCATTGATTATAAATGTAAAATCATCGAATCTACTGTTGATGGGTTCCCCTACGTTCGTCACCCCATCACCGGAACTTCCATTTTCTAACTGAACGGCGAAGACGTCAAGCCCGCCGAGCCCGGGATGACCGTCGGAAGAGAAATATAGCACGTCATTACTGCTCACAAAAGGAAAGGTTTCCCTGGCTTCTGTATTGACGCTGTTACCCAGGTTTTCGGGAGATCCAAAACTTCCGTCATCAGTAATGGAAACCTTAAAAATATCGGATGCTCCGAGCGAGCCTTCCATATCGGAGACAAAATATAGGGTTTTTTCATCGGCACTCAACGCCGGATTCGCCACGGAATAGGCGTCACTATTGAAAGGGAGTTCTTCTATATTCGACCAAATTCCCTCGACCAAACTTGCCTTAAAAATCTTGAGGCGTATGACACCGCTTTTATCCTTGACGGATTTCCTGTCCTTTAAATTGTTTCGCGTAAAATAAAGGGTATTGCCATCTTTGGTCGTAATCGAGGTGGACTCGTGCAACCTCGAGTTTACGCCATCGCCCAGCTTAGTGACCGCCGCCGCCGAGGCGCTATCCGCGTTTATTTTATACAAATCCAAAAAATCCTTGGAGTTCCAGGTATGTCGATAGCGCGCGAAATTACCGGTATCGCGGTCCGACGAAAAAATCAATCCCTCTTTATAAAAGGAAGGGGCAAATTCGGAATAAGGGGAATTGTATTGAAACGGGGCAACATTGAACCGCCCGGAATTTTTTTTGATTTCCTTCAGATAATCCTTTTCGTCCTTGTAGGCCGATGCCCTTTCATCATCTTTGGTGGCCTCTAGAAATTGGGCCATTACGGACTTCGAAGTTTTATAATCTTCAAGGGTCTTTAAGGTTTGGGCGTATCTAAAATAATACTCGGCAGGTGTATCGTCAGGATAGTTGTCGACCAATCTTTTATAAATGTCGGCGGCTTCTTTGTAGTCGGCATTGAAGTAATAGGAATTGCCCAGCTTTTTCAATAGATCCGCAGAGGCATATCCCCTATCCAACACTTTTTTATAGATATCTATAGCGGGACTAAAGGAGTAGGCTTCATATTTCTCGTTCGCCTTGTCAAGGAGCTTTTCTTGGGCAAAACCCTTTGCCCCCACTAAAAAAGTTATACCTATAAGTATGTAAATCCTTTTGATCATTTGCCCCAAATTATTTTAAAAAAAACTATGCACGCGCGTTTAAAAGAAACGTGGTGAGACCAGTTTTTCGAAAGACCTCAACAGCTCCCACCTTAGAAAAATCTCAAAAGATCCGCCACTGAACTGGGTGGCCCCAAAATCCGTGGTTTCCCTATCATAGGCCAGACCTAACATAATCTGATCGGTAATCTGAAAACCGGCCAAGGCGCTTACTGCGGCATCCCATCGATAGGCGGCCCCGAAAGAGAATTTTTCGGCAAATAGAAAGTTGGCCGAAACATCGACCTGCAACGGAGCCCCGCCCACTACTTTGGTAAGCAGCGCGGGCTTAAATTTCAGGTTGTCGTTCAAATCAAAGACATAGCCCGTAATCAGGTAAAAATTAACTCGTTCCTTTGAAAGAAAATCCGGTGTGTTGGAATCAGAATCAGATCCATCGAAGTGTTCGGTCTCCAACAGATTGGGCGCGGAAAGGCCTACATAAAATGTATTCGTATGGTAATATACCCCCAAACCTACATTTGGTGAAAATCGGTTTTCAATATTATCCGTAATTACCGCCTCTTCAAAATCTTCGCGTTGGCGCAGCTGTTCGAAGTTAAGATTTAAAAGATTGCCGCCCAACTTTAGACCGAACGACAATTTGCCCTGCAACGAAACATCTACGGTATACGAAACCAAGCCATCGATATAGGTCTCCTGAACCGTACCTTCCCCGAGTTTATCGTTGACTACCGACAGGCCGTAGCCCACGTTACTGTTTCTTATGGGAGAATGTAGGTTGAACGTAAAGGTTTGCGGGGCACCGTCCAAGCCTACCCATTGGGATCTGTAAAGCCCCGCTATACTCAATTGCCCCCTAGACCCCGCGTAGGCAGGGTTTACGCTCATGGTATTGTACATGTATTGGGTATACTGTGCATCCTGTTGGGCAAGGGCAGTACCACAAAAAAGAACTGTTAAAAACAGGGACGCCAAAAGGCCATTCTTTAAGATCATAAGTAGCTTTGTGGGTTATTTGCTGATGTAAATATAGCCAGCATCGGTTGTATTTTGCCCATTAACCGTATCATATTCAAATATATAAAAATATACGCCCGCCGGTAAATACTCTTGGGCGTTTATGGTCGTTCTTCCCTGTGATCTTCCGTCAAAGACCTTGTTCTGATTGTTGTAGTCCTTACCTTGATACACCGGCATTCCCCATCTATTAAAAATTTGTAGACTGTTGTTCAGGGCCAGTTC
>NZ_JBGTHY010000301.1:0-1572 GCF_041745955.1 Pricia sp. | reverse complement strand
AATTGCACTAATACCGGCGCCTGTGAGGTGGAATGTCCCAAAGGGATTTCATTAGAAAACATCGCTAGAATGAACCGGGAGTATTTGTCGGCGAATTTGAAAGGGTAAGGCTAACCCAAATTTTCTTGGCATTTACGTAACAGCGTTTTTTCTGTGGTATTCCTATATTTTAGCTCATGCCCAAAAACTACTCCGAAGAACGCATCAAAGTCCCGCGCTTCAACGAAGAATCCGGGTTCTACACTACTCCGAAGCGTTCGAAAATCATGAGTAAGATTCGGGGCAAGAACACCAAGCCCGAGCTTGCCTTTCGAAAAGCTTTATATGCAGCGGGCTATCGCTATCGCATCGACTACAGGAAATTAATTGGTAAGCCCGACATCCTCCTAAAAAAATATAAGACCGCAATTTTTATCGATGGGGAATATTGGCATGGCCATAATTGGCCTGCAAGAAAACCTAAGATCAAAACCAACCGTGAATTCTGGATTGCCAAGATAGAGCGCAATATGCAACGTGACCGCGAAGTAAATGCCGAACTGCAGCGTTTGGGCTACACGGTCTTCCGATTTTGGGAAACTGAAATCAAAAAGGAACTTGATACTTGCCTTCGAAAAGTCATTGTACACCTAGAATCCGTTCGAACGAGTCAATAAGCAACGGGATTCCGCACACTTGGGAAACCTTTAACCCTTGAAACGCAATGTTTAATAGGGTCTTAACACGAAATGTCGACACAATCTTTTATATTAAAGAATAAATTAAATGGTAATAACTAAAATAGATAGATATATGAAGAGGATAGCAATATTAGCAACAAACGGATTTGAAGAAAGCGAACTAAAGTCTCCAAAAGAAGCCATGGAAAAAGAGGGTTTCAAAGTGGATATCGTAAGTTTAAAATCCGGTGAAATAAAGGGATGGATCGATGGAAATTGGTCTAATACCTATAAAGTTGATAGAACAATAGACGAGGTTAAAGCTGACGAGTACAATGCGCTGATGTTACCTGGTGGGGTCATAAATCCCGACCTGTTGAGAATAAACGAGCACGTTCTTGTATTTGTACGCGATTTCTTTAAGCAGGAAAAGCCAGTTGCGGCCATCTGCCACGCGCCATGGACACTTATCAGTGCCGACGTGGTCAAGGGACGTAAAATGACCAGCTATAAGTCCATAAAGGATGATTTAATTAACGCCGGGGCAAATTGGGTTGATCAAGAAGTAGTAGTCGACAAAGGATTTGTGACCAGTAGAAACCCCGACGATTTACCAGCCTTCAACGCCAAATTGATAGAGGAAATCAAGGAGGGCAAGCACGAAAAGCAACATGCTTAATTCATTCAAAACCACCGAATCTGGAATCCCGATCTCACGATTGGGATTTTTTTATGGGAAGAAGAATCGAACAACGAGGTTTTATTTTTAAAATGAGGCCCATTTAAATAGGTAAAGTCCTTAAATTTTTGTTAATTTACAATCAATTAACCAACTTCAATTCCGGACCCCAAAGGTTTTTTAAAACCTTTGGGGTCTTTCGGTTCAAGAGGATGTCATAAATCCTTATTTTTG
>NZ_JBGTHY010000300.1:0-10474 GCF_041745955.1 Pricia sp. | reverse complement strand
GATAGAACATGATAGATAAACTGAACATTGTCAAGCAGCGTTTCGATGAGGTTTCCGACCTGATCATACAGCCCGATATCATTTCGGACCAAAAGCGCTATGTGGAACTTACCAAGGAGTATTCCGATTTGAAAGACCTTGTTGCAAAACGCGACCAATACCTAGAACTGACCGATAATATACAGGAGGCCGAGGAGATCATTTCGGATGGCAGCGATGCCGAGATGCTCGAAATGGCCAAAATACAGCTAGAGGAGGCCAAGGCCGGGATGCCAAAACTGGAAGAGGAAATTAAAATGATGCTTATTCCCAAAGATGCCGAAGATGCCAAGGACGTGGTCGTTGAGATCCGAGCGGGAACGGGCGGCGACGAGGCCAGTATTTTTGCGGGCGACCTCTTTCGCATGTACACCAAATATTGCGAATCAAAAGGATGGAAGACCAATGTTATCGACCTGAGCGAAGGTACGAGCGGTGGCTATAAAGAGATTCAGTTCGAGGTAACGGGTAAGGATGTTTACGGCACCTTGAAATTCGAAGCCGGTGTACACCGTGTTCAGCGAGTGCCGCAGACGGAGACCCAAGGTAGGGTGCATACGAGTGCCGCCACGGTCATGGTGCTTCCCGAAGCCGAGGATTTTGATGTACAGATCGATCCCAAGGATGTCCGTATTGATTATTTCTGTTCCTCCGGACCAGGTGGGCAGTCGGTAAACACTACCTATTCGGCCGTGCGATTGACTCATCTTCCCACAGGATTAGTAGCTCAATGTCAGGACCAAAAGTCACAGCATAAAAATAAGGATAAGGCCTTCAGGGTCCTACGTTCACGATTGTACGATCTTGAACTTGCCAAAAAACAGGAAGAGGATGCCGCCAAACGGAATTCCCAGGTAAGCAGCGGTGACCGATCGGCGAAGATCCGTACCTACAACTATCCGCAAGGCCGGGTGACTGACCACCGGATCGGACTTACGCTCTACGATCTGCAGAATATCATAGATGGCGATGTACAAAAAATTATCGACGAATTGAGCTTGGTAGAGAATACGGAGAAGCTGAAAGAGGCGTCGGAGGTGTTTTAAGGCGCCGGGAATCTAACCCCCCGACTAACATTGCATGATAAATGATAACTTCACAACTCGTTGAACAAATACATTTAAAACAATCTTTCCTCTGCATCGGTCTTGATACGGATTTGGAAAAAATGCCACAACATCTTCTCGATGATAAAGATCCGATTTTTGCTTTCAACAAGGCGATTATCGATGCGACCCATCATCTGTGTGTCGCTTATAAGCCGAATATCGCCTTTTACGAAGCCTATGGGATTGCAGGATGGAAAGCATTGGAAAAGACCATCGCCTATCTCAATGAAAACCATCCTGAAATCTTTACCATTGCCGATGCCAAACGCGGGGATATAGGCAATACCTCGACGCGCTATGCCAAGGCCTTTTTTGAAGACCTGCAATTCGATTCCATAACTGTTGCCCCGTACATGGGTAAAGATTCCGTGGAGCCTTTTTTGGCGTTCAAGAACAAGCATACGATTCTGCTGGCATTGACCTCGAACGAAGGGGCATACGATTTTCAGACGAAATTGATAGATGGTCAGGAATTGTATAAAACGGTTTTGGAAACTTCGAAGACCTACAAAAACTCGGAGAACCTAATGTACGTCGTAGGGGCTACCAAGGCGGAGTATCTTCGTGAAATCCGAAAAATAGTTCCCGATAGTTTCTTGTTAGTACCGGGTGTGGGCGCCCAAGGGGGCAGTCTGGAAGAGGTATGCAAATATGGAATCAACAAAAATATTGGCTTGCTTATCAATTCCTCTAGGGGAATTATATATGCATCCAAAGAAAATGATTTTGCAAAAGTCGCGGCATCGAAAGCAGCGGACCTACAATATCAAATGGCTTTGGAATTGACAAAGATGAAGTGATCACTTCATCATATTTTCCAATATTTTTTGGATTTTCTGTGCTTTCTGCTCAAAGAATTCTACCAGTTTGGCATCGGTATATTCCAAGTTGCCGGCCTTTTCCAAAAAATTCTGATACTGGTACTCCAACAAAGAGATAACATTTCTGTTTGCGGTCATCGGGGTAACGCTTCCTACCTTACAATATTGATTTTCCATAGTCGTATAAATAAGTCCCTAATATACGGCGTATGCGTGATTTTGGATGTTCTTTTTCGTCAATTTTCACTAAAAATCCGTTATAATAATGATTAATTAACATTGGGGTATTGCCCACAGATTTAACCGCCGTATCCCGGATTTTGCTCCATAAGGGTATTGGTGTCCATTTCGTTCTGTGGTATGGGGAATGTCAAGGCGTTGGCATCGTAGGCCAAATCGCCCACCGAACGTTGTGTCCTCCTGTAATCATGAATCAAGAAGCCTTCAAAGGCCAACTCCAGTTGACGCTCATTGAATATGATATTGTCGGATATTGACGCTAAGGGTGCCGTCCCAGATCTTGCACGAAGCGCGTTGATCTCGGCAAGGGGAGCAAGCCCAATCGATGTGCCCTCTTTAAAATTACTTTCCAATCGAATTAAGTGCATTTCGGCAATCCTAAAGATGGTGACGTTCGCAAATTGAATTGTGTATTTTGAAGATAGCCGTTCATCGTTATCTGGACTTATATAAAAATAACTAGCCCTAAAATCAGTATCGGGATCATCAAAAAGTGCTAAATAGTCATCTTGAATACGAACGTCCCCGCCACGGCCGCCGTTTGCTTGCGAGGCATAAAAGTTGACCAGTTGGTTTCCATCGATTCCCCCCGTCACTTGACTGGTCTTCTGAAAGGCGAATATTGTTTCAGGACCATCGGTCTCGTTATTAAAAGCGCCGTCATAGGTGGAAGCTAGGCTGTGGCCGCTATTTCGAAGTACATCGTCAGTGGCATCCCTTGCCTCTGAATAATTACCTTTTTGCAAATAGACCCTCGCCAACAAAGCCTGTGCCGCGTATTTATCGGCGTAGAATCCATTTTCTTCGGGTAAAAGCGAATATGCAATTTGGGCATCGGTAATAATCTGGGTATATATTTCCTCGACCGAGCTTCTAGCGATTTCCAAAGGTTGCAAGTAATCAAGTATTCCTTCCAGCCGCAAAGGTACACCAGGTTGTGGGTTCCCTCCGCCGGTTTGATAGGGGGCCGCATAATTGCGTATAAGATCAAAATAAGCAAGTGCACGGAGAAATCTGGCTTCCCCTTCTATTCGATTTGCTTCTTCGGGACTACTAGTTACTATAGCGATATTATCAACGACCAAATTCGCCTGATTGATACTTTCGTAGCTATTTTCCCAGATGTTCTCGACAAAAAGGTTATCTACCAAAAGGCTTTTCGTAATCGCCTGCCGTGGTTCTAAAAATATACCTCCCCATTCAACTTCGTCGGTCGTGCCCAATAAATCGTCCATTAGCTGTAGCTCGCCCCCGTAGGTGTTCTCTTGCCCCATCTCATTATTAACCCCTATTAAAATTGCGGCGATATTGTCTTCGGACGTAAGGGTAAGTTCTCCGGACAAATTATCGGTTGGATCGATTTCCAGTCGATTTTCGCAACCTACCCAAAGAACGGATTGTAAGATTATAAACAGAATTTTATATGTTTTCATGACAATTTTTTAAAAATTAATGTTTAGGCCGATGGTAAAAGTCTTTGCCGGAGGTGAGGAGTAAAATGTGCTACCGGGATTACGGGAATCGTTCACATCGCTGCGCGCCTCGGGATCCTCGAATTTATAATCGGTAAAGGTCAATAGGTTCACGCTCGTAAGGTAAACCCGTAGCTTGCTAAATCCTATTTTTTCCGTTGTTTGGCTTGGTATGGTGTAGCCCAAGGTGAGGTTACGAAGACGTATGAAGTCAGCTTCGTCGAGATACCGGGTAGATTCTGCCGTTCCGTTACCGCCAAATAGTCTAGCTTGGGGTACATCGGTGATATCGCCTGGCTGTTGCCATCTGCGTAGTTGGTCGATACTCTGATTGTCGTAAAAATCTGCCGATGCCGATTGAAAACGGCCACCACCATTATATATACTGGCACACCATTCCCCTCTTATTCGTAGGCTGGCTAACACCTTGTGCGAGGTTTATGGAGAATTTGGCTTTCCCCTGTTTTCCCTGCTTGGTAGTAATAAGAACGACCCCGTTCGCGCCCCTCGCCCCATAGATCGCTGCGGAAGATGCATCCTTTAAAATATCGATGGATTCTATATCATTGGCACTCAAGGTCAGCAAGGGGTTGGTGGGCGCTCCGTTGCCGACATCGGTATTGTTGCCTATGGGATCTACCAAGGGAATTCCGTCCAACACGTAGAGCGGCTGTGTACCGGCACTGACACTAGCTGCGCCGCGTACCCGTATACTGATGCCACCCTCGACCTTACCGTTGGTCTGGGTTAATTGCACCCCGGCCGCCTTTGCGACCAATGAATTTTGAAGGTTGGGGTTGGGTACCTCTGCAATATCCTCGGAAGTTAATTTCGCTATGTTATCCGTTAGCCTTCGTTTACTCTGCGTACCGTATCCGACAACGACAACCTCATCAAGTTGGGATGCGTCTTCTTCGAGCTGCACGTTTATGGTATTCGAGGTTTGGACCTCCGCTTCAACGGTCTTTTGTCCGAGATACGAGAATACGAGTATTTGTGCTTCGATAGCGGAAATGGAGTAATTACCATCAAAATCGGTCTGCGTACCGTTAGTGGTGCCTTTAACAAGGACATTTACACCCGGCAAGGGCAATTTATCCTGATCGGTTACCGTTCCAGTCACCGTCTTTTCCTGTCCGTACAAAACGGGAGCGACTAATAGCAAGACCAGTATAATTACGATTGATAGTTTTGAATTCATGGCATTCGATTAGAATTAGTTGCACTAAATACTTAATAAATACCAAAGAAAACAACAAAAAAGTCATAATACTACGGATAAGCCTTGATGAATTATCATTTTTGGAATTAAAGGGTATCTAATCCAACTATGCATAAAAAAAACCGATGCTCCCACCGGTTTTAAACTAACTAACTCAAAAATTACTAACTCAAATAATTTTCCACTCTTTACTTTAACGGGTTAATTTTTAAGTTATTGTAATATTGTGGGATTTTTTAGCGGCTTAACGACCCTTTCTGTCCGACCTTCGGCAATGGTTAAAACCCATGGGTCTTTTTCCGAGGATAGTTTAATCCTGCAAGGCAAACACCTTTCTCAAAAGATCCGTTGTTCGCGATGAGGCCTTGTTGCGGATTTCCTTTTCCTCTACGGCGATCATGGTGTAAACGCCGTTTAGAGCCTCTTGAGTGACATAGTCCGTCAAATCGGGATTCAGGTTGCTGGTCAACGGAATACTATTGTATTTATTGATAAGGTTGCTCCACACCCGATCGGCGCCGACTTTTTCAAAAGAGCTTTTGATTACGGGGCTGAACTTTTTATAGAGATCAGCTTCTGTTTGTCCTGTCAGGTACAGGGTGGCCGCGTTATCGCTGCCCAATAAAATGTTCTTGGCATCGTTAAATGTGATGCCCTTCACCGCATTTACAAAAATGGGCGTAGCCTCACCAACGGCATCTTCGGCAGCACGGTTCAAAACTTTAAGGCCTTCGTCTGCCAAATTTCCCAAACCGATATCCCGAAGGGTTTTATCTACTTTTTGGAGTTCGGCGGGCAAGGCTATCTTTACAAGTTCGTTTTTAAAAAACCCGTCTTCCCGGGTAAGTTGGCTTACCTGTTTGTCGATGCCCTTATCTAGGGCCTGCCGCAGTCCCTCCGCTATCTGGGTATTACCGATACCTGATTGCTCTTGTGGCAGTTGATCAATTACCTGTTGCAGTTCGCCACAGGACAGCAATTGGGCGATAATTGTAAATAATAGAAGTTTTTTGATCACGATTTTTTCGGGTTTTTATCTGCCTTTTCCTTTTTATTTTTTCCTTTTTTTGACACCAGTCACCAGTCCAGATACCAAACCTTATTCAAACGTAAAATTAATAAAGAGCCCACGGGTTCTCATGGCATCTATGTTACCGGTCCATAAGCTATTGGGATCGTTGTCGGGTACCAGTTCGTCGTTAATTCCAAAAACGCCACGGATCGATGGTGTGAACTTGAAATACTCCAGATAGAAATCGATACCGAAGCCGAGTTCGTAGTTATACGTCCACTTTTTTAGGCGAAAGGTGCCGCTACTGTTGTCGTCCAAACTTTTCTCATTGCTACCTAGGTTCAACGATGCGGACGGTCCGGCGACAAGAAAGGGCTTAAAGTTTCCGTAGCGTTTAGTACTGACCTTCAGCAATAACGGAAAATTTATATAGGTTGATTTTACCTCCCGAAAAGCGTTCCTTCGGCCCTCATCGGTGTCCAAAAATCCAGGAAAACCCAAGGTTCTTGCGTTGTAGTACAGTCCGGGCTCTATACGTAGGTCCAGGAATTCGTGGAGACGCATTTCTCCGATTAGGCCCACGTTAAAGCCGGTTGATTCGAGCACTTGAACATCGGTATCGCGATTTCCCCTATCGTCTTTATAGTCGAATTTAAAGCCGTAGCGGTTAAATCCTAAAAAATAGCCATAGTTCAAGAAATTCTTGTCCTTGTTCTCGATATTGAGAATCGGGTTGTCATTGAACTGGGCATTGAGGCCGTTGCAAAAGAGCATCAGCAGGATCAATGCCAAAAAAGTGTGCTTCATATCAATGCTTTGTGGCAACATAAATAGATGCGACCCCGAACGTTTGGGGTCTGTTCTCTACCTCTATAAACCCGATTTTACGTAAAATATTGTTGAAGGCTTCCCCGTGTGGAAAAACGGATGCCGATTCGCTCAGATAGGCATAGGCCGATCGGTCTTTAGAAAAAAGCTTTCCGATGACGGGCAGTATGTTTTTCGTGTAGAAACCGTAACCTTGTTTATAGGGCGTTTTCGTTGGTACGGAAGTTTCCAAGATTACGAGAGTGCCTTGCGGGGCAAGAACGCGATAGATTTCGGCCAGGCCCTTGTCCAAGGTTTCGAAATTGCGGACGCCAAAGGACACCGTTATGGCATCGAAACTGTCGTCGGTAAAGGGCAAGTTTTCACTGTCTCCCGCCACCATTTCTATGGTGTCTCCTAAGCTTTTAGCGGCAACCTTTTTTTTCCCTACTTCTAACATTCCGGGAGATATATCGAGACCGACAATTTTGGGCGCACCGGTTTTCACCAGGTTAATGGCAAGATCGCCCGTGCCCGTTGCAATATCCAAAATGGTTTTAGGATTTTTTTCCGATAGGATGTCAACGACCTTTCTGCGCCATTTTACATCGATACCGAAAGAAATCACCCTATTGAGTCCATCGTACTTTTCCGAAATCGAATCGAACATCCGGGTGATCTGCTCTTTCTTACCAAGTTCCGAATCTTTATACGGAGTAATGTTCTTCGCCATATCGGGCAATTTTAGCCGCAAAGATACCGCTTTTGAAGCGAAGCATGAATACGCGTATGCCCAAAAATACGATAGTGGTGGTTTATGGTGGGATTTTAAAAATTTCGTTCCCATTAAAATCCACAACCAAAATAATACGTAATTTTGCAGCGCAAACTTGCTACGCAAATTACGTGGACAGGATAAGGCCTTTTGAATCTGAAATAGGGCCAATGTATTGCATACCACACAAAGTTGCCAACAGATGAAAATAATTATTGCAGGTGCCGGTGAAGTAGGTTTTCACTTGGCAAAACTGCTTTCGTACGAATCTCAGGACATTACCTTGATCGACACTAAAAAGGAGAGCCTGGCCTATGCCGACACCCATCTTGATATTCGGGTCTTGCGAGGCGACGCTACCTCGATCGCTGTTTTAAAGGATGCCCAAGTAGCCGAATCGAATTTGGTCATTGGGGTAACCTCTTCCGAGACTACCAATATTACCCTGTGCATGCTGGCCAAGCAGTTGGGCTGCGAGCGCACGATTGCCAGGATTTCGAACACGGAGTTCACGGATTGCAAGGACACGATCCGATTTTCCGATCTTGGAATCGACGAACTGATTTCTCCCGAACAATTGGCGGCGAAGGAAATAGAAATGCTTTTGAACAAGTCCGCATTCAACGACACCTATGAATTTGAAGAGGGCAAACTGACTATGGTGGGTGTCTCATTGCCCTCTACGGCACCTTTTGTGGGCAAGATGGTCAAAGAGGCCGCAAAAGTTTTTCCCGAGCTTCAGTTTATGCCGATCGCCTTGCAACGAAAAGGCACGCAGTACACGATTATTCCCCGGGGGGATACTGTCTTTAAGGATGGTGATCAGGTCTATTTCATCACGACCAAGCAAGGGGTCGAAGAGCTCTATAAATTGACTGGAAAGAAAAAGGAGGAAATCAAAAATGTAATGATCCTTGGCGGAAGCAAGGTCGGCTATAAGGCGGCACGGGATCTCTGTCTTAAAAAGTTCAACGTCAAACTTATAGAGAAAAACAAGGAAAAAGCCATCGATCTGGCTGATGAGCTTCCCAACGCCCTAGTAATCAATGGTGATGGTAGAAATGTGGAACTTTTGCAAGAGGAAAGCCTTGAATCTATGGATGCGTTTATTGCCGTGACCGGCAATTCGGAAACGAACATAATGTCTTGTCTCGTGGCGAAATCCAAGTTCATCAAAAAGACCATAGCCATGGTCGAGAATATGGATTATTTTCAGCTATCGCACTCCATCGGCATCGATACCCTGATTAACAAAAAGCTATTGGCGGCCAATAACATTTTTAGGCACATACGAAAAGGGGAGGTTGTGGCCTTGATGCGTCTGAACAACCTGAACGCCGAGATTCTGGAATTTGTGGTCAAACCCGATTCCAGGGTTACGGGCAGTGCGATTCGAGAGCTCGATTTTCCGAAGACGGCCACTATTGGAGGTGTTATCCGTGACGGTGAGGGCATTATAGCGCTAGGAGGATTCCAAATCCGTCCCGGAGATAGGGTGGTGGTGTGCTGCCTGCCCGAGGGTATCCCGAAAATCGAACGGTTGTTTTTATAAACTTTTACCCCAATTCCATGCGTTTAAACTCCCAAATAATATTCCATATCATGGGGCTGCTTATGCTCTGCAATGGCGGTTTTATGCTGCTGGCGGCATTGGTAAGCGGTATTTATGCCGATGGTGCGACTTTGAGCATTTCGCTTGCGGCGATCGTGACCATGTTCGTGGGTATTTCTGCCATGTTCTTTACCAGGGGACATAAAAAGGAGGTAAAGCGCAAAGAGGGCTATATCATCGTCACTTTTGGGTGGTTGGCACTGACGGTTTCAGGGATGTTGCCCTACCTGTTTTCGGAGGCCTTGCCGGATATTACCAACGCTTTTTTCGAGACCATGTCCGGATATACCACGACCGGGGCATCGATTATGGATGATATCGAAGTGATGCCCGAAGGCATCCTTTTTTGGCGCAGCCTTACCCATTGGATCGGTGGTATGGGTATCATCGTTCTTGCCATCGCAATCCTCCCGCTTCTAGGAATCGGCGGTATGCAGTTGTTCGCAGCGGAATCGCCGGGGCCGAGCGGCGATAAATTGCATCCACGGATTACCGATACCGCAAAGCGTCTTTGGCTGATTTATTTAGGATATACCATAGCGGAAACGGTATTGCTGAAACTGGCGGGCATGAACTTTTTCGACGCCATCAACCATTCTCTGGCCACACTTTCTACCGGTGGGTTTTCTACCAAAAATCTTAGCCTGGCCTATTGGAACGACCAGCCCCTGATACAATACATCACTATAGTATTCATGTTTTTGGCAGGTTCGAACTTCGTACTGAGCTATTTTGCCCTCAAGGGAAGGGTGCAGCGGATCATTAAGGACGAGGAATTCAAGATCTACACCTTTTTTGTAGTATGCTTTTCCGTAATTGCCGCACTGGTCATTTATTTTAGGGCGGATGTCCCCGTTTCGGATTATCATCCCCAAGTTTTTGGGGCCGCGGAAAGTGCGTTTCGCCATAGCCTTTTTCAGGTCGTTTCCGTAATCACTACGACAGGATTTGTAACTGCTGATTTTACTGGATGGACTCCCTTTTTAACCGTCTTTTTCTTCGGATTGATGTTTCTCGGGGGATCTGCCGGGTCTACGGCCGGAGGCATTAAGGTGATGCGCCATATCATGATCATTAAGAACGGAGTGCTGGAATTCAGGCGTAGCCTGCACCCGAATGCGATATTGCCCGTACGGTATAACGGTAGAACGGTGAAGGAAAATATCGTTTACAATATCATCGGTTTTTTTGTACTCTACATGCTGCTCTTTATTATTGGTGCCTTGGTCCTGGGGGCCATGGGTATAGACTTCGTAACCGCCATCGGGGGTGCGGCCTCGTCGCTTGGCAACGTCGGGCCGGCGTTCGGCAGTCTGTATCCCCTTACCAATTTCAACGGACTTCCCGATGCCGGAAAATGGTGGT
>NZ_JBGTHY010000299.1:0-2634 GCF_041745955.1 Pricia sp. | reverse complement strand
TCGTTGGAGAAAATATTCCCTATCGGATTGTAGAACAGAAAGGCGGCCAGCATCAATACTACACTGACCACAACGCCGTATCCGGTTATTTTTTTGGCCAAGTTCCACAAGCCGATGTAATCCTTGGCACCTAAAAGTCGTCCGCCCATAATGTTCGCTACGGCACCATACCCATCTATAAAAAACGACGAAAATAGCCATAGATTAATGGCGATGGTATGCGCGCCGATATATTTGGGTCCCATATCGGTAGCTTCCCGAACCGCTACCAATGAAACGGATGTGCGCCCTGTTTCCAAAATAGGCTTCGAACAGGCTTTGGTACTGGCAAGAATTTCAGGTATTTCGAGTATTTTTGCACATCGAATCATCTTTGAACGATTTTATTGTAAATTTAAAGCTTTAACCCTGACCGTTATGATAAAAAATATTCTGGTGCCCATAGGTTCATCCCCCGATTCTTTTCACACCTTGCAGTATGCCGTGAATTTCGCCGCTGAGTTTTCGGCAAAGATTTATGTGATGGAGGTATTCAACGTTTCGGTCGGAGCAGGAAAAAGTTTGGCCAACGTGGAGAAAAAAGTGGCCGAAAGCAGTAAGGAACATGTGAAGGAGGTCATCGAGAAGGTAGATTCCAAAAACGTAGAAATCAAAATTGCCGTTTACAATGGTGACATTGTTGACGGCTTAAAGGATATTGATAAAGAACTGGGTATCGATCTGATTATCATGGCTCCAAGAAGCAATGATGTCAATGAAGAACTTTATTTGGGACATACTTCGGGAAGAATAGTTAAAAGAACCAATATTCCCACGCTGATAGTGCCCAAGGGGACTACCCTCAAGCCGATGAAAACTATTCTGACCGCATTTAAATCAGGTATTTTGAAGCGTAAACGTATACTAGACCCCCTGATAGCCATCAAACAAAAGTTCAATGCCAAGATTAATCTGCTTATGGTGAAGACCCCTGGTTATTCAGATGATGACCTAAAAATCAACACAGCCTTGATGGACATTAGTTCGCAACTGACGTTGACCGAGGCGCCGAGTACCTATTTGGGCGTATTGGAGCATTTTCAATCGCAGCAGCCCGATCTTTTATGTGTTTTCAGAAGAAAGCGAGGCTTCTTTAAAAATCTTTGGGAAAAGAGTACCATACCCAAGTCGGAATTTTCGGCACGGATTCCCGTTTTGGTATTGAGCGTCAAGAAAGATTGATTACGAAGGTTTTCGGCAAGAATCCGCAACCAACGGAGCTCTAATATGTTTTACCTATGCACAATCCGTTATCCTTTCTTGGGCAAAAAACCTTCATTCGATATTATAGTAAGGTCGTCAAGAGTATCGCCTTTTTTCCTATTCTCATCTGTATCGGTTTTACCATATTGACCTTTATCATGCTCAGCGTTGAGAAAAACGATATGGCCGCTGACTTAAAGGAAAAGATATCGTACCTGCTGATATCCGACGTAGATACGGCCCGAACCCTCATGTCGGCTTTGATCGGGGGCGTATTCACCTTGACCGTTTTCAGTTTTAGTATGGTGATGGTGGTATTGAACCAGGCCAGCACCAGTTTTTCGCCACGATTGCTTCCCGGGCTGATATCGAACAAAAAGCACCAAGTGATCTTGGGCGTTTTTATCGGTACGCTGCTCTACTTTATTATCATATTGATCTATGTGAAATCTACGGAAAATACCGAAAGCAACCTGGGCCTGTCGCTGTTCGTTGCATCCATACTGGGGATTTTGTGCCTCGCCTTTTTTGTTTTTTTCATCCATAGCATTTCACAATCGATACAGATACACAACATTATCAAGAAAATCAACAGATATGCACAAGAGAGTATACAAAATCTGTTAGAGGAACAGGAATCGTACGATGGCAAAACCCTGTCGCTCGAGGATGGCGCACCGGTTATAAGAAGCAATCGGAGCGGATATTTTCAGGGCATCAAGCGCGATGTACTGGAAGAGGTTTTTGAGGATAAGAAGATAGGCATACAGATGATACCCGCCTACAACCAGTTCGTCTGGGAGGGCAAACCGATAGCTAAGACACCAAAAGTTCTGGACAGGGAAGAAACGGATATCTTTCTCTCCACACTCGATATCAGGATAGACCGCCATTCGAACGGCGGCTATTTTGCGGAATTGATCAAGTTGAAGGAAATCTGCGTCAAGGCAATGTCGCCCGGTATCAACGACCCGGGCACCGCCATAGGTTCGCTCGACGCGTTGGGATCGCTGATGCGTGAAGTCAAAAAGCTTGAACCGAGCGTTCTGATAAGACAGGGCACCACCGAAATAACCGTAAGGCAGCTTGACATGAAGTTGTTGCTAAACGATGTCTTCAAGCAGATCCGCCTTTACGCCAAGAAAGACCCGATTGTAATGGAAAAACTTGCGGATATCTTTAAGGTACTCGTGTCTGACGAGCAATTGAACGCAGACTACCAGCGGGCCTTTGAAAAAACCTTGCAAAAACTGCAGGACGACATCGAGAACAACGTTGACAACCAGGCCGATCAAGAGGAAATCATCGAGGTAATCGAATCTTAGGATCATAATTTTTCAGGTCGGGCCAAACTATTTTTTGCATTATTCGAGCGAACGGATAAATTTAGCT
>NZ_JBGTHY010000298.1:0-1794 GCF_041745955.1 Pricia sp. | reverse complement strand
GGTCAGCTGGCTGGTAAGCCGTAAACTCAAAAGTAAATTCAAGCACTATTCGAAAGTGCACCTTCAAAATGGTATGAGCGGTGCCGAAATCGCCGAAAAAATGTTGTCCGACAACGGAATTCGCGACGTAAAGGTGGTCTCCACCGCCGGTATGTTGACGGACCATTACAACCCGAAAACCAAAACGGTAAACTTGAGTGAAAGTGTCTATAACCAACGCAATGCCGCTGCGGCCGCAGTCGCAGCCCACGAATGTGGACACGCGGTGCAACATGCCCAAGCCTATGAATGGCTGACCTTGCGCTCTAAATTGGTGCCGGTGGTCAGCGTGACCTCAAGTATGTCGATGTGGGTCGTTTTCGGCGGACTTATACTAGGTGCGGCAGCCGGGGTCGGCTTTGGTTATTGGGTCGCCGTCGCGGGTCTGGTTATGATGGGTCTCGCTACCTTGTTCAGTTTTATTACCCTGCCGGTAGAATACGATGCCAGTAACCGCGCCTTGGCTTGGCTAAAGTCGAAAAATGTGGTCACGCCACAAGAATATAAAGGCTCCGAGGATGCACTGAAATGGGCCGCCCGTACCTATCTGGTAGCAGCAATAGGCTCTCTGGCTACATTGGTCTATTGGGGGCTACAGGTTTTCGGGGGAAGGGATTAAGGGTATTTCCATTATATGGTAATTTGACGGTCGATCTGCTGATTCAGCGAAATAAAAGTCTCCGTACGCGAGACGCCTTCGATCTGTTGAATATCCTTGTTCAGCACATGCATAAGGTGTTCATTATCCCTGCAAAGCACTTTGATCAAAATCGACCAGTTGCCGGTGGTATAATGGCATTCCAACACTTCAGGGATTTTTTCCAACTGCTTTACCGCCGCGGGATTGCTCATGGCCTTGTCCAGATAAATGCCGATATAGGCCATAGTCGTGTAGCCCATTACCTTTGGATCGATAACGAACTTTGATCCTGCCAATAGTCCAGATGCTTCCAATTTCCGTAACCTTTGGTGAATGGCAGCTCCAGAAATGCCTATGTTTCTGGCGATTTCCAAAATAGGCTTCCGGGCATCGGCCATCAAGAATCTTAGAATTTTCTTGTCAATGCCGTCTATTTTTACCTTTTCGTTATTGGATTTCATGATTCAGGTTTCGGTTTGATGGTAAAAGTAGAGAAATTATTGAGAAATGGAAGGGATTGAAGTTCTTTCGTCTGCCAAGGGGAAAGGGAATCAATAAGCACACGATCCTTTAAGCTTCAACTCGCCACCGAATCGGGATTATATCCCAAATAGGGCACATCATACTCCTTAAAAACAATACCGTAGCTTTCAAGCTCGGAAAGTATAGGTTCATATACTTCCCTGTTGATAGGAATCCGCACCCCGGGCGTGACGATTTTTTTGTTCAATATTGCCAAAGTAGCCATGGCCACGGGCAGACCTACGGTTTTCGACATGGCCGTATGAAGCCTGTTCTCGCCAATGACCACCATATTGGCGTCGATCTGTTTTTTTTGTCCGTTTAGCTCATAGCCGAATTTGTGGTACATCACGATCATATCCTTTTCGTTATCGGCGAGCGTCCAGCTATCCTCCAAGATTTTTTGCAGGATTCGGGCAGGAGTGGCATTAGGGAGTGCGATGGTCTTTTGCGCGTCGAAAAGGTTCAGTTCCAACAGTTTTTCCCACATAATATCATCTTGATCGATCTTTAGGTAGTAGCGCAGTTTTAGCTCCACGGAATCGGTTGGGGAGTAGGGGAGAAACAGGTTGACGAATTCGCGGTACGACATG
>NZ_JBGTHY010000297.1:0-16355 GCF_041745955.1 Pricia sp. | reverse complement strand
TGGTTGTTGGCTTGATCGCCGTTAACACCGGCGCAGCATAGTTGCAAAGTTTTTATCGGCCCCATGGGGGTTGCCCTTGGGGCCGATAATTTAAAAATCGTTAAACAAAAAAGACATGGATTTAGTAACTCCGGGAATAGGACTTATCTTTTGGTCCACCCTAATTTTCATCATCCTTCTTGTCCTTCTGAAGAAATACGCTTGGAAACCTATTCTAGGTGCGGTAAAAACGAGGGAAGAATCGATACAGAATGCCCTTTTATCGGCAGAAGAGGCAAAAAAGGAAATGCAAAACCTACAAGCGGACAATCAACGCATTTTAAAGGAAGCCCGCGCCGAACGCGAGGCCATGCTGAGGGAAGCCCGCGAGATTAAGGATAAAATGATCGCCGATTCGAAAGAACAGGCCAAGGTCGAAGGCGACAAAATGATCAAACAGGCGCAGTCCGCCATCGAAAGCGAAAAGAAAGCTGCGGTTGCGGACATCAAAAATCAAGTGGCCGAGCTGTCCGTAGAGATCGCAGAGAAAGTTTTGAAGGAGCAGTTATCCAACAAAAAGGAACAATTGAAGCTCGTCGAGAAACTGCTTGGCGACGTCAAGCTGAATTAAAGTAGTATGAGCGATCAAAGAATAGCCCTACGTTACGCAAAAGCAGTCTTGGCCCTAGCGGTCGAGAACAAGGCTACCGCTGCGGTCGAAAAAAACATGCGCAGCGTTGTGGCGACCATTGCCGATAGTAAGGAGTTACGGTCGGTGTTGGCCAGTCCCGTAATAAACGGTGAATCCAAAGAAGGGGCCCTGAACGTCATTTTTAAGGATGGTGGCGAAATTACCATAGGCCTTATCAAGACCTTGACCGAAAACAAGCGTATCGGTCTTTTGAACGAGGTGGCATTGAAGTACATCATCCTAAACGAAGATCTGAAAGGCGAGGGCGTTGCTTATGTAACCACCGCAGTACCCCTGACTCCCGAACTGGAGAAAAAGGTTTTGCAACAAGTAGCCAAAATTACCGACGATAAGGTAACGATGGAAAACAAAATCGACGAAAATATTATCGGAGGATTTATACTGCGCGTCGGCGATTTACAGTACGACGCCAGCGTAGCGAACAAATTGAATACTATTAAAAGGGAGTTTGCAAATAGCTTATAATAAACAAGGAAGACAAAAGATGTCCCCTAGGTGACATCTCACGCTGCCGGCAGGCAGGTCTAACATCTAAGGTCAAAAAAAATGGCAGGAGTAAAAGCCGCCGAAGTATCGGCAATCTTAAAGAAGCAGTTATCCGGATTCGATTCATCCGCTTCATTGGACGAGGTCGGAACCGTATTGCAAGTAGGTGACGGTATTGCCCGTGTCTACGGACTATCCAACGTCCAATATGGCGAATTGGTGGAGTTTGAAGGCGGACTCGAAGGGATCGTCTTGAATCTGGAAGAGGATAACGTAGGGGTGGTACTCCTCGGCCCATCCAAGGAAATCAAGGAAGGGGCCACCGTAAAACGTACCCAGCGTATTGCCTCCATCAAAGTGGGCGAAGGCATTGTGGGCCGTGTGGTCGACACCTTGGGAAATCCCATTGATGGTAAAGGACCTATTGCTGGGGAGACTTACGAAATGCCCTTGGAGCGAAGGGCACCGGGCGTAATTTTCCGTGAACCCGTAACGGAACCTTTGCAAACCGGTATTAAAGCGATCGATGCCATGATTCCCGTGGGACGTGGACAAAGGGAACTTGTTATCGGTGACCGTCAAACCGGTAAGACTACCGTTTGTATCGATACCATCCTAAATCAAAAGGAATTTTACGATGCCGGCGAACCGGTATACTGTATTTATGTGGCCATTGGCCAAAAGGCTTCTACTGTCGCCGCTATCGCACAGAACTTTGAAGATAAAGGCGCCTTGGCCTATACTACTATCGTGGCTGCCAACGCATCCGATCCTGCACCGATGCAGGTCTACGCTCCCTTTGCCGGGGCATCCATCGGAGAATATTTCCGTGATTCGGGCCGGCCTGCCTTGATCGTGTTTGACGATTTGTCCAAACAAGCGGTCGCTTACCGTGAGGTATCCCTGCTTTTAAGAAGGCCACCGGGGCGCGAAGCCTATCCTGGTGATGTTTTCTATTTGCATTCCCGTTTGTTGGAGCGTGCCGCAAAAATCATCAACGATGATAAGATAGCACAGAACATGAACGATTTGCCCGACGTGTTAAAGCCCATGGTAAAAGGTGGTGGTTCGTTAACGGCCTTGCCGATTATCGAAACACAGGCCGGTGACGTATCCGCGTACATCCCGACCAACGTAATCTCGATTACCGACGGACAGATATTCTTGGAGCAAGATCTCTTCAACCAAGGGGTGCGTCCCGCGATCAACGTAGGTATCTCGGTATCCCGCGTGGGAGGAAACGCACAGATCAAATCCATGAAAAAAGTAGCGGGTACGCTGAAATTGGACCAAGCGGCCTTCCGCGAACTGGAAGCTTTTTCCAAGTTCGGTTCCGACCTTGATACCGCAACCCTGAACGTTATCGAAAAAGGACGACGTAACGTTGAAATCCTAAAACAGGCCGAGAACGATCCGTTTACGGTAGAAGACCAGATCGCCATCATTTATGCCGGTTCGAAAAATCTATTGCGTGATGTGCCCGTCAATAAAGTAAAGGAATTCGAAAGGGATTATCTGGAATTCCTAAACGCCAAACATCGTGATACATTAAACACTTTGAAAGCGGGAAAACTGACCGATGAGGTTATTGACACTTTGACAGCGGTTGCCAAAGATCTGTCCGGGAAATATAGAAACTAGTACTGAGTATTAAGTAAAAAGTAATTAGTGGAGCGTTTAGAAGCATCTGTACTAAGCACTTAACTCTAAATACTATTAAGAAATGGCCAATCTAAAAGAAATACGAAACAGAATCTCATCGGTATCTTCGACCATGCAGATTACGAGTGCCATGAAAATGGTATCCGCTGCAAAGTTGAAGAAAGCACAGGATGCTATTACCGCCATGCGTCCGTATGCAGACAAGCTAACCGAACTACTTCAGAGTCTGAGCGCCAGTTTAGATGATGATTCCGGGAGCAAGTATTCCGATAACCGAGAGATCAAAAAAGTGTTGGTCGTTGCAATTACCTCGAATAGGGGGCTGGCAGGAGCTTTCAATTCGAACATCATGAAACAGGTTACGTTATTAATGAATGAGACCTATGCAGGCAAGCAAGTCGAATTTATGGCCATCGGTAAAAAAGCGAACGATTTTTTAAAGAAGAAATCCACCGTAATTTCTAATCATAGTAGCCTGTACGAAGATTTGACCTTTGACAACGTATCCGTCATCGCCGAAGAATTGATGGCCCAATTCACCTCTGGAAATTACGACCGGATCGATGTCGTCTACAACAAGTTCAAGAATGCCGCTACACAAATCGTGATGACCGAGCAATTCTTACCCATCGTACCTATGGAAGGTGCAGAAAACCTCAGTACGGACTATATCTTCGAACCTTCCAAAATCGAAATTGTAGAGCAGCTCATTCCGAAATCGCTGAAGACCCAGCTGTATAAATCCATTCGCGATTCCTTCGCCAGCGAGCACGGTGCCCGTATGACGGCGATGCACAAGGCTACCGATAACGCTACCGAGCTGCGTGACGATCTAAAACTGAAATACAACAAGGCCCGTCAGGCATCGATTACCAATGAAATTTTGGAAATCGTTGGTGGGGCGGAGGCCTTGAACAATTAATCCACTATATCGACTTTATTAGGTGACTGGGCATGCCAGAAGTTTTCTCTGCAGACCATAGCATTACGTATTTTTATATGACACATAAACCCCGCAAACCAGTGGGGTTTTTTATTTTGATTTACTGAATCTATGTTACGTTTTTATCCTTTTTTAAACGACTTTTGCACCGCTTATGGCATCCAAAAAAACCGCCCTACTCTTTATTTTCATCACCATTCTGGTCGATGTCATCGGTATCGGTATCATCCTTCCCATAATTCCCGATCTGATAATGGAACTGACCGGGGAGGGCACACATACGGCCGTCATCTACGGCATGTGGCTGACCACTGCTTTTGCGGGAATGCAGTTTTTGTTTTCGCCTGTTTTAGGGGAAATCTCCGACCAATATGGCAGACGCCCCATTCTGTTGATGGCCCTATTGGGCTTGAGCATCGATTACTTGATACATGCTTGGGCGCCCAGCATCGCATGGCTGTTTTTAGGTCGGTTCCTGGCGGGCATCACCGGAGCTAGCTTTACCGTCGCCTCGGCCTACATTGCAGATGTAAGCACGAAGGAAAACAAGGCTAAAAACTTCGGATTGATCGGTGCGGCCTTCGGGTTGGGCTTTATCATTGGCCCGGGTATAGGAGGGTTTTTCGGGGAAATCGACATCCGTTTGCCATTTTACATCGCTGCAGGCCTGACGTTCGCGAACTTTCTCTTCGGATGGATTTTCGTCCCCGAATCTTTATCTCCGGAAAATAGGAGACCGTTCGATGTTAAGAAAATGATTCCCGGGGTTTCTTTGGCGGGCCTTCGAAACTATAAAGGGGTGTTGCTGCTTATTCTGGCCTTTTTCTTGGCAAATTTAGCAGGGCAAGCCTTGCCTTCCACTTGGTCATATTATGGAATCGAGCGGTATAACTGGAGTCCAAAGGAAATCGGGGTTTCATTGATGGTCGTCGGACTTTTGGTCGCCATCGTTCAAGGGTTCTTGGTTGGAGTTGTCGTCAAGAAATTCGGGAAACGAAACGCTATTATTTTCGGCTTTCTATTCTGGACCATTGGTATGTTCCTCTTTTCCCTAGCCACCGAACCTTGGATGTTATATGCCTTTTTAATTCCCTACGCCCTCGGCGGCATTGCGGGGCCGACTGTGCAAGGGGTCATCTCGAATCAGGTATCCGAAAAAGAGCAGGGAAACTTACAGGGGGCCATCACGAGCTTATTAAGTATCACCGCTATTTTGGGCCAATTGGTATTTTCTCCGGTTTTCTATTTCTTTATCCATCCGGAAGGTTCTATTTACTTTCCAGGTGCGCCCTATACCCTGGCCGCGCTATTTTTAATGATCGCTTTTCTTTTTGCGCTTTTGGCCATGAAGCGAATGAACCTTCAAGATGAGCAGTAAGATAGTCCCTGGTTCCATTTCATACGTACCTGTTCCACATTTAGGTAAAGTAAAGAACAACCAGGAAGAATTTTATGTATTTATTTGTTGTGACGCTCTTGCTGTCGATGAGGGATTCAAACTTTGCCACATCCCGTTAAAAAGGGTACTTTTGAGGGCAAATATTTACCATTGAACCCGCTCAAGAAACTCTTCCAACAAACGGCTATCTATGGCTTGGCAACAGTGCTGCCTCGGATGCTTTCCTTTATTTTGGTACCCCTTTATACCAGCGTTATGGCCACCGGCCTATATGGAGAGGTCAACATTATCTTCGCCTGGTTCGCTATTTTCAATGTTTTTCTGGCTTACGGTATGGAAACCGCATTTTTCCGGTTTTTTAACAAGGCGGACAATGAAAATGTCGTCATATCCACCTCACTGATATCCATTTTGGGTACAACTGCCGCATTCGCAGTACTAGCACTCCTCTTTCAAAATAGTTTGGCCAACCTAATGGGAATTGAAGCTGAATATATGTGGTATGTTGTGGTAATCCTGTCTTTGGATGCCTTGGTAATCATACCATTTGCTTGGCTTCGGGCCACCGAAAAGCCGATGAAGTATGCCATTATCAAAATCAGTAATGTTGCCATAAACTTGAGCTTGAACGTTTTTTTTCTATTGTTCTTGCCCAAAATTGTAACAGAACATCCCGACGGATTTTTTGGATGGATATACAGCGCCGATTTCGAAATTTCCTATATCTTGATTTCGAATTTAATTGCAAGTGGAATCACCTTAATGTTAATGCTACCGCTCTATCTAAAAGGGAAGTATGTGTATGACAGTGATTTATGGAAACGGATGATACGGTACGCTTGGCCCGTGTTGATTGCTGGCATAGCCTTCACCATCAATGAGGTTTTCGACCGGATTATGTTAGAAAACCTATTGCCCGACGATATCGCAGAGAGTGAAATCGGAAAATATTCCGCCTGTTATAAACTAGGAGTATTCATGACCTTGTTCGCCACGGCCTTTCGCATGGGTATCGAACCGTTCTTCTTTAGTCATTCCGGTACTGAAAATCCTCAGAAAGCCTATGCCCAGATTACCAATTATTTTGTGGTGCTTGGTAGCATTATTTTGTTGGCCGTTGTGGTCTATGCCGATGTGCTAAAGGTTATTATTGTACGTGACGAAGCCTATTGGGAGGCCATGGATATCGTTCCAATTATCGTATTGGCCAGCTTTTTTCTAGGCATCTACCACAACCTGTCAGTATGGTACAAAGTCACCGATAAAACCCGCTATGGCGCTTTTATATCCATTGTCGGAGCAATTATAACCATCGGTATAAACTATGCCTTTATTCCCAAAATTGGATACATGGCGTCCGCGATCGCAACTCTTTCGGCCTATGGCACTATGATGGTATTGTCTTATTATATTGGTAAATCCCGGTACCCAATTCCCTATAATTTCCGGAAAATCCTATTTTATCTGGGGATTTCCATTTTGTTCTCCGCCCTATCCTTTTATGTTTTTGATAGGAATTTATACATCGGAAGTGTTTTACTTTTACTATTCCTAGGTTTGGTATATACGTTGGAGAAGGATATATTGAGGAAGGTTTTTTTGAAGCGCGGAAATTAAAAGGTCGGATGCTGGAAGCTCGATGCACGGTGTAAAAAGTTACCTTCATCGAGCACCGTGCACCGTGCACCGAGCATCGAGCATCGAGCATCCAACCAATAATCGGTAAATCTTGAACATGAACATAAAAATCATCAACAAATCACCCCATAAACTCCCCCACTATGAAACGGATGCTTCGGCGGGCATGGATCTACGAGCCAGTATTTCGGAATCCGTTACGTTGGAACCTTTAGGGCGGGCCATCATCAAAACGGGACTTTTTATCGAGCTCCCCGTGGGCATCGAAGCGCAGGTAAGGCCCAGAAGCGGTCTGGCCGCTAAAAATGGTATTAGCGTTTTGAACGCGCCCGGCACGATTGATGCGGATTATCGGGGAGAGGTCGGCGTGATACTGGTAAACCTTTCCAACGAATCGTATACGATTAAAAATGGCGAACGCATCGCCCAACTGGTCATCGCCCGCCACGAAAGGGCCGAATGGGAAGAAGTTGAGGAACTTTCGCAAACATCTAGGGGCGAAGGTGGTTTTGGGAGTACGGGAATCCATTAGGATTTTTCTACTTCCAAGCCTGAAAAAATGTAAAAAGAGATAAGGTTGGTAAAAAGACATTTCATAACGTTCTACCCTGCCCTTGCATCCGACGGGCATGGCGAGAGGAATGCAACGGTACCGAAGGCGAAAGTGTCAGATACGGTAGACTATTAACTTATAAAAAATGCAAAAAGCGCTTTCCATACTACTATGCTCATTTGGGTTTCTTGTAATCCCCTTCCAAACCCATGCGCAAGAAAACCCGACTCCCGACCCCGAACTAGACATCGAAAACAGCGCAGAAGTATTTCTTGAAGCCTATTCCGATGATTTTCAGGAAAACTTTTTTGCGGCCCTCAAACAAAAAGGCATCGAAAACTATGACAAGGCCATCAATTTGTTCTTAAAGTGCAAACAGCTCGATACCTCCAACCCGGTGATCGACCATGAACTGGCCAAGGCGTACTTTGAAACCAGACAATATCCGCTGGCGGAAGAATATGCGCTTACCGCCGTAACCTCGGAACCTGAAAATGTCTGGTATGCAGATACTTTGACGGAGATTCTTCAAAAACAGGGGAAAACTATCGAAACGATGACCGCAGAGCTTCCTTTCGATGAATCAGCGTTCAGCGAGAATCTTGCATCCATTTATTTCAAAAAAGGAAACTATGAAACTGCCCTTGCCGTCCTAAAAAAGGGGAAACAAAGTGATTTTACGGTCAACCTTACCACAAAAATCAACGATTCCATAGAAAAACTGCAAGCGCCTACAACGACTACTCCCATCACCTTGGACAATACCGATGTGGAGCCTAATCCCTTGGAAGAATATAAAATCAGGATGGAAAGCTTGATACAAGCTAATAATTTTCCGCTATTACAGCAGCTTTCCGAGGAGGCTTTGGAAAGCTATCCCGCACAACCCTATTTCTATTTTGCCCAAGGCTATGCCCTGAACAAAACGGGCAAACACCAAGAGGCCGTTGAAACCCTCGAAGCCGCACTCGATTACTTGATCGACGACACATCCCTAGAAAACAAAATTTACCAAGAATTGGTAGATGCCTATACCTCCCTTAACAATGCTGTAAAGGCGAATGCGTATCTTCGTAAGATAAAACCTGGATTTTAAAGCCGGACACATACATGATGCATATAGTTTTCAAATCGTTCCCAAGATATACCGCCGTTATTGCTGTTGCAATGCTTGCGTTTTCCTGTAAATCGAAAAAGGTGGTCACCGATGGCACGCTCGACGAAAACCTATCCGCCAAGGCCATTATACGGACACATTACGACAATGCGCTTGATTTTAAGACGCTGAGCGGCAAGATGCGTATCGACTACTCCGATGGCGAAGATTCGCAAGGTGTAGCGGTAAGCCTTCGGATGGAAAAGGACAAGGCCATTTGGATCAGTGCGCCCTTTGGGGTGGTCAAGGCATACGTCACTCCCGGTCGGGTTACGTTCTACAACAAACTTCAGAACGAATATTTTGATGGGGATTTTGCCTATCTCAGCAAATTCGTCGGCGTGGAGCTCGATTTCGAACAAGTGCAGAATTTATTATTGGGGAAGGCCCTACTCGACCTAAAGGATTCCAAATACGACGCCTCGGTCGCTGGCGGCAACTACCAATTGAAGCCCAAAAAGGCTTTGGACCTGTTCAAGGTGCTCTTTCAAATTGAGCCCAAAAATTATAGGATGGCCTCCCAACAACTGTCCCAACCTCTAAAAAAGAGATTGCTACAGATCAATTATACCGATTATCAGAAAATAAACAAATGGGTGCTTCCGCAAAAAATAGCCGTAGCCGCTATAGATAAAGACAAACGGAGTACCATCGATATAGAATATCGCAACATCGAGTTCGACCGGCCGCTCAGTTTTCCTTATGAAATACCGAACGGTTTTGATGAGATCAAATTAAAGGATGATGCGTTGTAAAGCGAATTTTATCGTCTTTTTATTCGTATTTTTTTATTTCGGAAGCCACGCGATTTTCTCCCAAGTCGATGAACAGGAAGTTTTGGAGGCCAAGCGTGAACAGCTGCAAAAGGAAATCGAACAGATTAACCTCTTATTGTTCGATCAAAAGGAAAAACGGGGCAACGTGCTGGAGCAAATGGAAGCCCTCAATCAAAAAATCGACGTCCGACAGCGACTGATCGATGTGACCAATGAGCAATCGAACCTACTGGACCGAAAAATCAATACCAATGTCAATGCAATATCCGAACTACGGGAAGCATTGGCCAAACTCAAGGAAGATTACGCTCTGATGATCCAAAAGGGCTATCAGAGCAAGATTCAGCAGAGCAAACTGATGTTCTTACTCTCTTCCGAAAACTTCTTTCAGGCCTTTAAACGGCTGCAATACATTAAGCAGTACATGGACTTCCGAAGGCAGCAAGGCGAGGAAATCGTCATCAAGACGGATAAACTGACAAAATTGAACCTTGACCTCAGCGAACAGCGGAAACAGAAGGAACGCTTGATAGCCGAAAACAGAAACGCAAAGCGGCAGATGGAACAAGAAAGAAACTCCCAACAGACCTTGTTGGGCTCGATTCGTAAAGACGAAACCAAATATGCATCTGCCATTCGCGACAAGCAACGCGAGGCTAAGGAAATCGATCAACAGATAGAAAAATTGATCCGTGAGGCCATCGCCGCCGAGAGCGCCGCTTCTGGCAAAGACGATTCCGATCCCAGTAAATTTTTGTTGACACCGGAAGCCGCAATCGTAGCCAATAGCTTTACCGCCAACAAGGGCCGATTGATCTGGCCGGTCGAAAAGGGTTTCAAGAGCCAAGGGTATGGGGTGTACGCCGATGCCATCTATCCGGGTATCAAGCATGAGAGCAATGGTGTGGTCATCACCACGGATGCAGGCGCTAAGGCCAGGGCCATTTTTAGGGGCGAGGTCATCGCTATACTCTCCATTCCCGGGGGAAACAAAGCCGTACAGCTTAAGCACGGCAACTTTATAAGCACCTATTACAACCTCAGTACTATTTACGTTAAAAAGGGCGACCGCGTCGATGCCAAGACCGTACTGGGCGATATTTATACCAATCGGTCCAATGGCCAGACCCGCCTAAAGTTCTACCTGCACCAGAATACCTCGAAGCTGAACCCCGAAGAGTGGGTGTACCAGCTGTAACGAAGAGTCTAGTCCACTGGATGTAAGATTTGTGTTGAGCTGTCGAAGTAAACTAAACTAAAAAGATTATTTGCCATCCCGATTCAGCTGATTTGCAAGATATTTTGGCATAATCTTGTTGAAACTTGTATGCCCAACGTACAGACGGGCGATGGTCCAGAATTTAGTCTGGACTATCCAAAAACAAAGCTTTAAGTTCCGTAGCCTCGTTCGGTTTCATCTTGCCGGCGAGTACCAAGCTCAATTGTTTTCTACGAAGGGCACCGGCATAGCGTTCTTTTTCCTGTTCCGTTTCGGGTTCTAGTTGTGGTACTTCGGTGGGCTTTCCATTCTCGTCGACGGCCACAAAGGTGTAAATGGCCTCGTTCGCTTTGGAGCGTTCGCCGGTAAAGCGGTCTTCCATCCAAACATCGATATAAACTTCCATAGATGTCCTGAAGGCACGGGATACGGCGGCTTCAACGGTCAGCACACTGCCCAAGGGCACCGCTTGGTTAAAGGCCACATGGTTGACCGAAGCGGTAACGGTAATCCGTCGGCTATGACGGCGGGCGGCAATACTGGCGGCACGGTCCATACGGGCCAAGAGCTCACCTCCGAACAAGTTGTTGATGGGGTTGGTCTCGCTGGGAAGTACCATATCGGTCATTAAAGTGCGGGATTCACTAGGATGTTTGGGCTGCATACTTCAAATTTTCGCCAAAGATACGGTCTTCTGTAGAAAGTGGATGCGTTATTCCATATCCTTCAGTTGAATGGAAAGTGCTTTCGTGGAAAGCTGTACTTCGATGAACGTTCAATTCTTTTCGAACTCCCGAGTACTTGATCGGTCGGCCGTCGGAAAATCTTCGGGAATTTCCTGGGTCACTTTTCCCGTTGCCGCCCATTCCGCTCCCCTGAGCATGGATGTCAAAAAGCCCACGCCCAACACAGAATAGTCCGCATGGCCCATGATGTTGTGAAAAATACGGCCTTTGCCGTAGGTCAAGGCCATCAACGCGGGCTCGTGATACCCTGTGCCTTCATTATTCGGATCGGAAAACGCGGTGGCGAGAATTTCCATATTTTCGGCAGGGCCACGTAGGCTGTTGTAAAGTTCGTCCTTGGTGTGCATCCAGGTTGACGGCATACCCTTAGTTATTGGATGTTCCCCGTTTCTGACCTGAATCCGGTATTCACTCTGAGGGCCATGGGCACCGGCATTTCCCGGGGAATCGTCGCGGATCAATTCTCCGGAATCATTATAGTAAACACGCGGACCATCCTTTTCGGTGCGGTCGCCCCATCCACCCAGGCCAATCATTTGGTTATAGGCTTCCCACTTCGGGAAGGAGTTGTCGGCGGCATGAAAGACCACTAGTCCCCCGCCCTTTTTCATGTATTTCTCAAGCTTTTCTTGGGTCTTTTCGGGCCATGGGGCGGCGTTCCATCCAAAGTTATTGATGACCACATCGTATTTTGAGAAATCGGGAGTAAAATCAGGGTCGGCCTTAGGTTCATCCAAGGCTTCGGTTTTTATCATGCCCTCGATGGCGAATTCCCCTAAAAATTCATCGCCTTTCCAAGTGTAGGCGGAACGGACGACATCCACAGAAAACATCTCCGTCGCTTCCATTTCCTTTTTTAGGATATACGTCAGTTTTGGCCATTGTTCATGGTTGTTCTGCCCGTCTATGATAAGCACCTTAATTTTAGCCGTAGTTTTTGCTGATTGCGAAAATGCGGCTCCGTAGGTTATCATGCACAGCAATATCAAATGGATACGTTTGAACTTCTGCATAGAGTCAATTTTTAGAGCAGCTAAATATAGGGGATTGTTTGCAAAAATGTAACACAGATCTATCCTTTAATTTTGTAGTTTTAGAAACCGGCCTTACGCCGTTCGCTGTGGGCAGTGTGGAAAAATATTGAGAGCGATCGGCAGAAAGTCATCGGCGAATTGTCCAAAACATCAATTTCCTAAAAACCCGTTTCTATGTCCATATCCCTAAATAATATCCCTTCAAAGCTACCGAACGTCAAAACCACCATTTTTACGACCGTAGGCAACTTGGCCCGGAAACACAATGCGATTGACCTGTCACAAGGCTTCCCGAATTTTGATGCGGATAAAAAACTGATGGATCTGGTTGCCAAGGCCATGAACGAAGGCCATAACCAATACGCCGCGATGCAAGGCTATTACGGACTTCGGGAAACCATTTCGCAAAAAATCGAAAAAGGCCACGGAAAAAAGTACCATCCCGAAAAGGAAATCACGGTAACGGTGGGGGCAACTCAGGCCATATATACGGCCATCACGGCTTTTGTGCATCCAGGTGATGAGGTTATCGTATTAAAACCCGCCTATGATTGTTACGAACCGGCCATAAAAATCAATGGCGGGATTCCTGTTCCGTTGCAGTTGGATGCCGATGGATATCAAGTGGATTGGGATGCCTTTAAAAACAAGATTACCAGCAAGACCCGAATGGTCGTCATTAATACACCCCACAACCCCAGCGGACGGATTTTTTCACGGGACGATATGTTGCAATTGCAGGAAATTCTTAGGCCTACAAATATCATTTTGATAAGTGATGAAGTCTATGAACATATCGTTTTCGATGGGAAGGAGCACCAAAGTGCATCGCGCTTCGATGACCTTGCATCCCGGAGCTTCGTCTGCGCCTCGTTCGGAAAGACCTTTCATGTAACGGGATGGAAAATAGGATACTGTGCCGCACCCGCGGAGCTGATGCACGAATTCCGCCAAGTACACCAGTTCGCCGTTTTCTGTGTCGACCATCCCGTGCAACGCGCCTTGGCCGAATATCTTAAGGACGAAGGACATTACTTGGAACTGAACGCTTTCTACCAGAAAAAACGGGATTTCTTTTTAGAGGGATTGAAAGATTCTAAATTCAGGTTCACTCCCTCCCAAGGCACCTATTTTCAATTGTTGGACTATACAGCAATTACGGACGAAGCGGATGAAGAACTCGCCGAACGCTTGATTCTTGAGCATAAGCTGGCGAGTATCCCCATATCTTCCTTCAGCGTCGATAATCGGGACGATAAGGTATTGCGGTTCTGTTTTGCCAAGAATCAGGAAACCTTGGAGAGAGCCACCGCGATTTTAAGGGCTCTTTCGTGAGCCGTCAATGAGAGACCGGCTATCATTAGGCGATAGGGCGCAAAACTCTTTTAGAAGCCGACCGTATTTTCTACAATCTTTTGGGAAATTTTGATGATCTTCAAAAAATAAAGCAGCTAGTCAATGTCAAATAATAGATGTTGTAGAAACGTAAGTGCATTCTCTAAAAACGGTAATAAAATATTTAGTATATTCGGGTAAAGATTATCCTATGTTTTGTTTGGTCTACCGGTCGATTCAAAATCCTGTGCTAGGACAGAATGAAATACGGAGCTTGTTAGAGCAGGTTAAAGATTTCAATCGTGCCAATGACATTACTGGGTGTTTGTTGTTTTACAATGATGAATTCGTTCAATATCTCGAAGGCGACAAACAGTGCGTGGAAGCGCTGTTCGAGAAAATCAAACAGGATTGGAGGCATAGTGAGGTCAATGTGCTTATAAGCGGACATATCAATGTTAGGGAGTTTGAAAATTGGAGCATGGCTTATGAGAATTTTATGGGTCCTAATTTTCGATTGGAATATCTTAAACTTTTGGTAAGTTCCTATTTTGAAAACACCGACACCTATAAATATTTAAACCCTGCAACAAAGAAATTTTGGGTCGTGGTCAAAACTTTATTGGCCACACAGGCGGTGGAAAAATTCATATGATGGATTTCAAAAAGTATCCTAGTCTCGGCAATCTTCCCTGAACCATGCGATAATCAACTGTATAACTGGTGTTTCGGGCCAATGCTCTTTACCTCGAGCCTCATCAACCAATCGGTCTGTTTGTCTTTTCCGATGTAATAGGGATGTGTCCCGAATTTTGTAAAGCCGTGGTTTTGGTAGAACTTGATGGCTTTAGCGTTCTTTTCCCAAACGCCCAGCCATAGAAAGGTTTTCTGTTTGTGGGAAGCTATTTTCTTTACCTCTTTCAACATCCACTGCCCGATGTGTTGCCCTTGAAAATCCTGTAGTACGTAAATGCGTTCCAGTTCCATCCCTTCTTCGGATCGGATATCGGTCTGGGCATCGTTTTCGTTCAGTTTTAAGTATCCGACCAAATAGGCATACTTGTATATAAAATAAAAAGTGGTGTCGGGATTTTTGAGTTCTCCCAATAGTTTGCACTCCTCAAAGGCAAAATCGATATACGCCTTGAAATCTTCGGGGTCATTGTCCTTCTCGAAGGCATCTGTAAAGGTAGTCCTAGAAATAGCAACAAGTCGCCCTAGGTCTGAGATAGTACATGGATTAAGCCGTAAATTCATATTTTTAGGATGTCACGCCAAAAATAGGGAAAAGTCAAGCGCATTGCGCAAAGCGTATGGCGAACAGCGTATAAGGCACAAAAAAAGCGGCCTTTGGGGAAAGCCGCATTTTTTTAGGGGGGGGTAAATCGTAAGTAGGTTAAAGCATAAATAACTTTTGGGTCAACATAACGATTCCGCTAATGAATTCGTTATTGTACACTTGAATATCTTCTTGTGGATGGTTCATTTGGGCTTCCATAGTTTTGTAGGTTTAGTTCGAGGTCCGACTTGGGGTTAGACTTTCAATTAATAACACTGTAAATGTACTTCTGAACATGAAGAAAACGAAACTATTGTTGTGAAGCGGCCGGATAATGTTGTGAAAATCAAAAAGTGTTGATTTCATCGATAAAAGACCTTCAAATTCAAGCCCAAATATCAAATCCAAACTCCTGTGTTTGAAATTGATGTTTGGGCTTGCGGTTGACTTTTGCATTTGGATTTTAGACCTCCATCTCGGGAACGTCTCCCTGAATCATCAAGCTACCTTCGGTAGCGTTCTGAATCTCTTCAACCGTAACACCGGGCGCCCGCTCTTTGAGTAGAAATCCGTTTGAGGTGACTTCGAGTACCGCAAGGTTCGTGACAATCTTGGTGACGCAGCCTACTCCGGTAAGCGGGAGGGCACATCTTTTTAACAGTTTTGATTCGCCCGCACGGTTGGTATGCATCATGGCCACGATAATATTTTCAGCAGATGCTACAAGATCCATTGCGCCGCCCATGCCCTTGACCATCTTTCCGGGGATTTTCCAGTTGGCGATATCACCATTTTCGGCAACTTCCATCGCACCGAGAATGGTAAGGTCGACATGTCGCCCACGGATCATGGCAAAACTTGTAGCGGAATCGAAGAACGACGCTCCTGGCAGTGCGGTAATGGTCTGTTTCCCCGCATTGATGAGGTCGGCATCCTCTTCGCCTTCAAATGGAAAAGGTCCCATGCCCAATATCCCGTTTTCGCTTTGGAATTCCACGTCGATATCGTCGCGGACGAAATTGGCCACCAAAGTAGGTATGCCGATGCCGAGATTTACGTAGTAGCCGTCCTTTACTTCTTTAGCGATTCTTTTTGCAATTCCGTTCTTATCCAACATTCCTTTCTATTTAAAACTATAGTTCTGTTATGCTTTACAAGTATGACCGTCGACCAAAGTTCGGCTTAACCATTAAACTATTTTTTTTCACGAACAGTTCGCTGCTCGATCCGTTTCTCGTAATCCTTCCCCTGAAAAATACGCTGCACGAAAATTCCCGGAATATGAATTTGATTGGGATCCAGGTCCCCGGCAGGCACCACCGCTTCCACCTCCGCTACCGTAATCTTCGCAGACCCGCACATACAGGGGTTAAAATTCCGTGCGGTTCCCTTAAAGATCAGATTTCCGGCTTCGTCGCCTTTCCAAGCCTTTACGAAC
>NZ_JBGTHY010000296.1:0-18519 GCF_041745955.1 Pricia sp. | reverse complement strand
GAAAGGTCTTTTTCTTTCCGAACCTATCGGATACCGTTTTCGCCATGACCACGCCCACGATATTGGCCGCTTGCCCCAAGACCAGGTACAGCGTACTGAACGTGATGGAAATTTCAAGGATCGGCAACATAAAGGCGTCCTGATTTTCAAAATAATATTTGAAATAATAAATAGTGGAGCCATCCCGAAGGGAATTAAAGATTAAAGAGGAAACGCCTGCGCCCAAAAGGATGAACCACGGACCGTTGCCGGCCAGATTTTTGAGGTCCGCCTTCAAAGAGGTCTTTTGCTCCCTGGGCGGCCGGATCCTTTCCTTTGTCAAATAAAAAGTGCCATAAAAGAACAAGGCGGCGATGACGGCATAGATGACCATGGTGTATTGCCATCCCTGCTGCGGATTTAAGGTGTCTACATTGAAGTTGCTAAAAAACTCGACCAAGGGCTCTGCGGTAGCCAGCACGAGAATACTACCCGCAAAGGCAAAGATAAAACGGTAGCTCGCGAGCGCGGTACGGTCTTTTAGGTTCGAGGTCATCACCCCCAAAAGGGAGGAATAGGGTACATTCACCGCCGTATATATGATCATCATAATGCAATAGGTGACGTATGCGTAGACCAATTTGGCCGGGGTATCAAAATCAGGGGTCGTGAACAGCAGTACCCCGATCACGCCAAAGGGAATGGCCATCCACATCAGATAGGGCCGGAATTTGCCCCATTTGGTACTCGTTCTGTCCGCGATGACGCCCATTATAGGGTCGTTTGCGGCATCGAAGATCCTCGTTATCAAGAACATGGTGCCGACCATCGCGGCGGTAATACCGAAGACATCGGTATAGAAAAACAGTAGATAGACCGAGAACATTTTCCAGAACATCGACGAGGCAAAATCGCCGAAGCCGTAGCCCACTTTTTCCTTGAGTTTTAGTTTTTCCATGGTCGGATTTTATAGGGTCGGTTATCGTATTTTTTTCACTTCGTCAAGAAACAGTACATGCGGTAGGTTTTTAAAACGTACAAAATCCTCACTGCTGCCTTGGCCCGTAAAAGGCGCAAAATAGTGATCCGGCCAGGCATTTCGCCAAAACAGGGCCCATGCGATACCAGTGTCGGCCATTTCCTTGTCAAAAACTTGGGTCCACCAATCGGGGACGGGAATCGTGTTGAGTCCCACTTCCGTCAGGGCATAGGGCATATCTTTTTCGAGCGCTATTTTTTTAAGTAGGGGGATGTCCCTTCGCAATTTTTCCACGAACTCCTCGGTAGTGCCGTGCTGGTAGATGTCGAGTCCGAGCATATCCACATAATCATCACCGGGATAATAGCGTAGAAAATCTTTAGCGTCGTTCAGACCATTGGGCGAATAGGCGTAAATTACGTTATGGACTCCGAATTCCTTGGATAAAATATCCACGGTTTCCCGCCAAAGGGTCTTGTATTCTTCAGGAGTACAATTTCCTTCGCCCCACCAGAACCAAGACCCGTTCATTTCGTGGTAGGGGCGAAAGACCACCGGAATGGCATTTCCTCTTTTATCCCTTAAATCGTTCAAAAAATCCGCCACTCGCAACAGCCAGGCGCGGTACGGGGTGTGCAAAGAACCGCCTTTGATTATATGTTTTACCACCGCTGTAGTGTCCCATGTACTGCCATCGGAAATCGGGTTGTCGGCGTGCCAGCTAAGGGTAATGATGCCACCTTTTTTATGGGCCTTTTGGATCAGGGCCTTCATCTGCCCAAAATTGACCGTATCCAGATTTTGGATATTGCCCAGTTCCAGATGCCCGATATCAAAACCGTAGACCGCTGGATAGTCCCCCGCAACATCGTTGACATCGCTGCGATATTCCCGGCCCGCATTTTTCCATCCCATGCCATAGGCCGTAGCATCTTGATGGCCGAAAGCGTAGCCCTGTTTGGCCATTTCCTTTATCCTATTAAAAAGATACTTGGTCTCGGGGGTAGCCTGCGCATCGGTCAAAGAGGCATCTTTTTTCATAAGCGCGGTGGTCGATTTACAGGATTGTACGGACACTAAAATCAGGAATAGTATCGAAAGACGGGCAACCCGATTATTTCGAAAGATACAAACAGCTTTATTGAAGTATATTGTCATACACGGGATTTTTATTACCTTGGGAATAATTGCTTTACATTGCAAGGGTATTAAAAAGCTAGCTTTGAAGTTACCGAATCCGTAATTATTTCGAGATTCGTCAACACCAAAGATAATTGTTGCCTGTTGTACCTATTAATCCTATTTTATCAATTTGCATACTGATTTATCTCTTATGCCGCTATGACCGAACCCAATGTACATCGTGAAATAACTCCGCTGACCTCTCAGGACTGTTTTTTAGTCTTTGACCGGACGAAGGAAATTTTTACTTTTCCAATTCATTTTCATCCCGAGATCGAACTCAATTTTATCGAAAATGGCAAGTACGTGCGAAGGGTTGTGGGCGACAGTCTGGAAGAAATTGGGGACTTGGAACTGGTTTTGGTCGGATCAGGACTGGTACACGGCTGGGAACAGCACAAGTGTACCTCGAAAAAAATCAGGGAAGTGACCATACAGTTCCATAACGATCTTTTTGACAAGAATTTTTTGGGAAGGAGCATCATGAAGCCCGTTAAGGATATGTTCGGTAGAGCGGCCCACGGTATTTTGTTTTCCGAGGAATCCGCCAAAACTATGGCCCCGCGAATCAGGAAGGTTTCAAAATTAACGGGGATAGATTATTTTTTGGAACTACAATCCATCTTCTATGATCTTGCCATATCGAGAAATCAGCGTTTATTATCGACATCAACGGTGCAGTTGGAAGATTTTGAAAACAGCGATAAACTGAAATCACTATACGATTATATACAAGAAAATTACGCCGATAAAATTACCTTGTCGGAAGCATCCGATCTATTGAACATGAGCGGCGTCTCGTTTAACCGATTCATGAAAAAGCGGACGGGAAAGACCTTTGTGGATTATCTTAACGCGGTCCGGATAGGCTATGCTTCCCAAATGCTAGTCGAAAAGGATTTGGGCATATCGGAAATCGCCTATAAATGTGGGTTCAACAATATCGCCCATTTTAACCGGATATTTAAAAAAAACAAGGGAGATACCCCATCTAAGTATCGGGAGGATTTTTCGGGGATAAAAAGGGTGCTTTAGCTTTACAACAACTTATCCAACAAAGATTTCGTGGCTTTAATGCCTTCGTTTTCCGCTAGTCCGTCGCCTTCATACTCAATACTCACATAGCCTTCAAAATTTGAATCTTTAATGATTTTCGCCATACGTTCGAAATCGATCTTTTCTTCAGATCCGTCGGCATCGAAGGAATACGATTTCGCGCTTACCGCTTTGGCATACGGTAATAATAGATCAACACCTTTGTAGCGGTCGTAGGTATGCTCACCGTCCCAAATTTTAGTCTCGGAATACTTGAAATTGTCAAAATCGACCATGGTACCAATATTGGTCTGGCCCGTTGCCTTAATGGTTCGGATCAGCCATTCGGGATGGCTCGACATGCCGCCGTGGTTTTCTATGATGACATTCAAGTTGACTGGTTTTGCCAGATCACAAAGTTTGGAAAGTCCTTCTGCTGCCAGTTTCTGTTGTTCTTCTTCAGTTCCCTTGCTGTGGGCATTGACGCGAATGGAATGACAGCCTAAAATGGCCGCTGCCGCCAACCATCTTTTATGGCGTTCTATGGTTTGTAATCGTTCCTTTTCTTCAGGATGACCTAAAAAACCTTCTTCATCTACCATAATCAAAAGGTTTTTGACGCCCACATCGGCACTTCGATTTTGTAATTCGGTGAAATAGTCCTCATCCTTACGATAAAAGAAGGTATTGACATACTCCACGGCCGCGAGACCGAAGCGTTCTTTGGCGACTTTTGGAAAATCCAATGGATCCAAAGTACCTTTCAGAACCTTTTCAGGTTCGGTCGCCAACCATTTTTGCCATTGCCTGTAATCTTCTTTGCTGTTGCCGAACTGTTCGCGGTGCAGAGCCCATTGTGAAAGGGCTAATTTCAGTTTCGGGGTTTTAGGCGTGTCGAAATTCATCATAAACGGGGCTATTAGAATTGAACTTGATTTTAGAAAGTTTCTTCGTTTCATAACTCTTCTACCAATTTAGTGGAGAAGCTTAGGATGATACTTCTAGTGCTTTTTTCCGATTTTGACAAACTGAATGTCAGCACCGCTTTTGGCCGCTGCTATATATTTTTGATTATGGATGGTTAGTATTGAAATATCCTTTACATCACCCGGAATATACAATCCACTTTCGTTGCTGTCAACGGGCGTAAAATCACCTTTGCCGTCGCCTTTCAAATAGAGGCCGATACTCGAATCGTTTCGGGTCGTCTCGATTTCGGAGGCATATAAATTTCCGGCGATGACCAGATCTTTAAATCCGTCCCCATCGATATCTCCGGAAACAATTTGGTTTACCGATGAAAATTGGGCTTCGTTAGGTAATGCGGTAATCTTGAATTTTCCATGGCCCAGATTCTCGATGTAACTGCTGGCAAAGGTCTTTGCCTGATAATGGATTTCCGCATCTTCCAACTCCTCTTTTCCATAGACCTCTTTGACATCGGCGACGGCGAAGGATTCGTAGTTTTCGAATTTTACGGAAATCGATGGCATTTGTTGTGACGAACACGATCGGCCGCGTACCGGAAACAGTTCCCCGAAATTGTAATAGCTCAACACGATATCCTTTCTATTGTTGTTATCAAAATCATCGGCGAAAACTTCGAAGGGTTCCTCTGGGGTGGCCTGGTATTTGTAGTTCAAGCCTAGATTGCCTGCGACAAAATCCATATCGCCGTCGTTGTCGAAGTCGTCCTGTGCTAGGCTGAACCACCAGCCGTTGGTGTTGTCTAGTCCGGTGTCGGTAGTTACGTTCTTAAAAGTGTCGTTTTCATTGGCGTAGAAAGAGATGGGCATCCACTCGCCGACCAGGACTAAATCTAAGGTAGAATCTCCGTTGAAATCCGTCCAGATCGCATCGGTGACCATGCCGAGGTCTTTAAAATCGGGCGCTACAGTTTCGGTTACATCCTCGAAAACGCCCTTGTTGTTTTTTAGAATATAGCTACTATTTGGCCAAGGGTATTGGCCGGGCACCAATCTACCTCCTACAAAGAGGTCGAGATCACCGTCGTTGTCATAATCCGCTGCGACAGTCCTTGAACCGCTGGACAACATTTTGGGTAGCCTATCCGGTGCCTTTTTAAAATTTCCTTTTCCGTCATTGAGGTAAAGTCGGTCTTGTAGTTCGGGAGAATCCGGTTTGAATTCGTTGCCGCCGCTGACCACGTATAGGTCCTGATCACCGTCATTGTCGCAATCGAAAAAGAGGGCACTCATATCCTCCGAATTTTTATCCCGTTCCCAAACCGAGGTGTTCGATTTGGAGAATTTCCCTTCGGAATTCTGCATGAACAAAACCCCGGCCTGTTTGGCCGCACCCCCGATATAAAAATCGTCGAGACCGTCACTGTTGACATCGGCCACCGCTATTCCCGGCCCCAACTTCGAGGTCTGGTGGGGCAAGAGCGGTTGTAACAGGTAATCATCATATTGGTTTTCTTTGTGCATAAATGCAACGGAGAGGCTATCGTTGTTTATGGTTTGGAACCACTTCTTTTTCCCTTTGGTTTCTACTGCTGTGACCGCGGCAGTCTCATAATCGATATCTATGGTTTGGTTGGATGGGATATTCTTTTCCGTGGAAATTTTACCGTTCGGCCAAACGACTTTTAGATTCGCCACAGCTTCCTGATTTCCGAGGCCAAAATGGAGTTCTGGGGCCATCGAGGATTGAAACCCCCGGGTCAATGTGAGTTCTTGCATTTGCTCGCCGACCTTCGTGGAAACATACACCTTGGCGCCCAAACCATTTTTGTTTTCGGAAGCACCATTTAGTCGGATTTTAAGGTAATTATGGTCTGCCGGATTATTGTTTCGATATACCGTGGCCGTCTGGTCGATATTGTTGATGACCAGGTCTTGATCACCATCGTTATCGAGATCGGCGTAAACGGCCCCGTTGGAAAAGGTCTTTTCGTCAAGTCCCCATGCTTCCACGTTATTTTTAAAAGTAAGGTCTCCCTGGTTCCTAAAAACGTAATTGGCTATTTTTTCAGAGGGGATATTTTGTACCTCGTCCCCGGAAATCGTTTTGTTGAACCGCAGTTTTGAACTGAGTTTCTTAAAATAATCGCGATTGTTGATGTCCCTGCGGGTCCCGTTGGAGATAAAAATATCCTTCAACCCGTCGTTGTCCAGATCGGAAAAAAGGATAGACCAGGACCAATCGGTAGTGGCAATGCCGGCCATACGCGAAACCTCGCTAAAATTCAGGTTGCCATCGGGGTCCAAACCACGATTGAGCTGTAGGCTGTTCTGCATATATTGGTGGCCCAGGTCATAATCGATCATTTTGGTAAATAGCAAAGGGTTCATGCTGGCCATATTGGCTTTTAGCCTACGGTTGTCCTCAGGGGTCATGTCGACTTGGCCGATATCAAGTAGCCCGTCGTTGTTGTAGTCGGCGATATCCGCGCCCATGCCGTATTGCGAGGTGTGCCTAACCACGGACTGCGAAACTTCGTTAAAAGTACCGTCCTGATTGTTGAGGTACATATAATCGGGCGAGTCAAAGTCGTTGGAAACGTAAACATCCTTCCAGCCGTCATTGTTCAGGTCGCCCACGGTGGCACTTAGGGAAAGCCCGTAATTCAAAATTCCAGCCTCTTGGGTAACATCGGTAAAAGTGCCGTTGCCGTTATTTTTGTAAAGTATATCCGATTCGTCCAAGGTCGGATTTTTGACCTTGTGCCCATAAAATTCTACGGGACTACTGAATTTTGCAATGGGATAATTGGCTACATAAAGATCCAGGTCACCATCGTTATCATAATCGAAGAATGTACTTTGCGTAGTATGCCCGTCATCGTCCAGTCCGTACGCTTTGGCACTTTCGGTAAACCTCAGATCGCCGTTGTTGATGTAGAGTAGATTCCTTCGGTCATCCCCTTTTCCGGAAACGCTTACATAGATGTCCAAGAAAGAATCGTTGTTGATATCAACCATAGTAGTGCCGGTGTACCAACGTTCGTCGCCGGATACTTGGGCCTTTTCCGTAATATCCTCGAACATTAAATCACCTCTGTTTAGGTACAGTTTGTTCGGTCTCATGTTGGCGGTAAAGAACAAATCGATAAGGCCATCGTTGTTAAGGTCTCCCGCAGAGATGCCCCCGCCCATGTACATATAGGGATAAGTAAAGTAATTAAGACTGTCCGTTTCTTGAATATCATTGGAAAACAGGATGCCCGTCTCGGCAGGGTCGAGCAGGCTAAACTGTTTTTGATCTGTTTTTTCCTTTTGACAGGAAAGCAAGATTGACAGTGACGCTAATACAAATAGGATGCTTCTCACAATAAAAAGATAAAAAAGCCAAAAAAGAGCCTTCGATGGATACAAAGGCCCTTTACAATTAACTAACTCAAAAAACTAACTCAACTTTTTTAATACCCCGGATTCTGTGTAAGGTTCGGATTGACATCCAATTGTTCTTGGGGTATGGGCATAAGATCTCTGCCGGTGGGTACGGTAATGCCAAATTCCTCTTGAAGATATCGAACATGTTCTCCCGTGCGTCTCATCAACCACCACAAAGAGAATTCCCCGGCCAGTTCATGGCGGTATTCCGAAATGATATTGTCGATCATACTACGTGTTGGGGCTGCAGTCAGCCCTCCGCGGTTTCGTACTTCCATAAGCAAATCCATGGCCTTGGCGTCGTTGCCAGTTTTATGGTAGGCTTCCGCCAGACTTATCCGTGTTTCACCATATCTTAAAAGAATCAGGTTTTGGCCGCCGAAGATATTCGGACCGTTCCAGCCGTTTACTTTGGGGTTTCGCCACATTTTAACATTATAATACCCCTCCCTACCTGGTAAGCCATCGGCGCCCAACCATGGATTCTCGACTGTACCAACTGTATTAATACCCTCAAATTTTTCCTGTACATTGGGGTAATCGGAGATGTTGATCAACGGATCGGGATGCTCCTCACCCGGCCCGATTACCGACCAGGTCCTTCTTATATCACCTGCCTCAAAAGAATCGTATAGGGCCTTTGCAGCTGCGGAATAGCCGCCGCCATTGCCTGCTTCATTGGGCATGGAAAAAGATTGGATAAAGGTTACATTATCGCTTCGGCCCCAACTCAAGTCGCCCGCCTCGTCGTAAAGCTGCACCTCAAAAATGGATTCCTTTCCATTTTTATTGGCATCGGCGTGGATGTCGGAAAAATTTTCCTCCAATTGATAATGCTCCTCTAGGGCTTCATAGGCAGTTATCGCTTTTTCGTATTCCCCGAGCCACATGTACGCGCCGCCCAAATAGGCGTAAGCGGATCCCCTGGTCATTCGGCCCTGATTGGCATCATCGTATTCCCAGGGAAGTAATTTTGCCGCTTCCTCCATATCCGCAGCTACTTGTTGAAAAACTTCGTCTTGTGTATTTCGGGGGGCAAAGGCATCAACATCACCTGTTGGGGGATCTACCACTACAGGCACCCCACCAAAATTAGAGGCCAAAAGGGAATAAAGCACCCCGCGTATGGCAAGGCATTCGCCTTTCAAACGATTGCCCAGTTCAGGCTCGATATTTCCGGCAGCAATGGCAGGCTCCATGTAAAAAAGGGTAGTGTTGGCTCTACCAATGCCACGGTAATTTTGGATCCACATATTGTTGAAAGCCCCGAATGTTGGGGGAATCTCGAAGGTTTGAAAAAAAGTGTCGGCACCGACGTTCAGATAATCCTGGGTCAAAAAGTTCGCCGGATAGAATACCGCCTTTGTCATATATTCCAACGGGCTTGCCTGAAACGTATCATAAACGCCGTTTACCGCGGCGACTATTGTTTCCTCCGACCCATAGACAACTTCGTCGCTTAGCCCATCGTACTTTTCATCCTGCAGAAAGCTGTCGGAACAACCGAACATGCCGATTACGACAAAGGAGATTACCACCTTGGTCAATCTGTTGTTTTTCATTTTATGTATCATAGTTATTTTTTTTAGAATTGAAGATTGACGCCCAAAGTAAAAGATCGGGTTATGGGGTAGGCACCTGTATCAATGCCCCTTGTCTGTACCCCGGAATTACCATTGTTGTCCGAAACCTGTCCGATTTCTGGATCCCATCCGCTATAGCCCGTTAAAGTTACCAAATTTTGGCCGCTTATATAAATTTTTGCGGAAGCCATGCCTAAATTTTCTATCAAGTTGTTCGGTAGGCTATATCCCAAGCGTACGTTTCGCAACCGTAGAAACGAGCCGTCCTCTACATAATGATCCGAGACCCGGTTGTTTTTATTGACATCGGCTATTACCGCTCTCGAATAGGTGTTCGAGGGGTTGCTCGGCGTCCAGTGGTTATTATAATATGCTGTGCTGATGTTCGAATAGGCATTATCAAGGCCATAGCCGCCGAAGGTTTCAAGTTCGACGCGGGAAAAGTTCAGGATTTCGTTGCCATAGGTGCCATAGATATCCATTTGTAGGTCAAAACCTTTGTAAGCGGCGTTCAGGTTCATTCCCCCATAAAAATCGGGAAACGGACTGCCGATGACTTCCCGATCCTCCCCGGTTATAAAACCATCGTTGTTGAGGTCCTTGAATTTTCGGTCACCTGGAGCGGTCGAAGCCGATTGGTATACCCCGATGTCCGCAGGGGCGGCGGCGTTCAAAGCATCTATTTCCGCCTGTGTCTGAAATATACCGTCGGCACGGTAGCCATAAAAGGTACCGACATTGTTACCCACATATGACCGGGTAACCCCTTGCCAGTTATCCACAAATCCGGGTGCAAATTCGGAATTGAACACGACATAATCGTTGACACCGACCAATTCGGTAATGTTGTTCTTAATGGCCGTAAAGTTGGCCGATACGTCCCAGGTAAAGTCCCCATCGAATTTTCGGTAACCCACCAAAATCTCAAAGCCCTTGTTGGTCACGTTGCCGCCGTTGACCGATTGGGTAGTAAACCCTGTTTGCGAGGGGATGGCCTGTTGAAAGAGAAAATCCGAAGCCTCTTTGTTGAACCAATCCGCGGTCAGGTAAAGGCGGTTGTTCAAGAATTCGGCCTCAAGCCCAATATTGGTCTGTATCTGTCTTTCCCATTTCAGATTTGGGTTTGATAAGGATACCGGTTGCAAGCCCTGAACAGGACTTCCTCCCAATACGTAGCCCGCATCGTTACTACTATCCCCATTGTCATAATTGGCCAAGAACTGAAAAGCTGGGATACCTAAAAAGCTGCCCGTTTCTCCCCAGCTACCACGCAATTTCAATACGTCGAAAAAACTGTCTTCCATAAACGCTTCCTCATCGACGTTCCAGCTCAGTGCGAAGGACGGGAATATCCCATAAAGGTTATTGGCGCCAAAATGGTCGCCGTTACCGTCCCTTCTAACGGTGGCGGTAAGATAATATCTGCTGTCATAGCTGTAGTTCAATCGCGCAAAAGTACTGGCCAGGGTACTGGTACCCCAAGTGCCGCTTTGATCGGTGATGGTGGCCGCCTGTGAAAGATCTCGGATATCGTTGTTCAAAAAACCTTGACTATTTACCCTAATGTTCTTGTATTTGTTTCTTTGTGCCGAGAGACCTGCCAAAACATCTACTTTATGTTTGTCAAATTCTTTATTGTACTGAACAATGCCTTCCGCGATGTATTCGTTCGCGGTATTCTGGGTAATGTTATAGGAAGCATTCGGATTATTGTCCCTACCACCGTTATTATAGGTGGGACTAAAACTCCATCCCGCATAGTTTTGTGATTTAAAGCCAAAATTGCCCTTGGCGGTGAGATTGGGAAGAAAATCATACTCAAGGCTAAAGTTGCCGAGCACTACATTTGTGCCATTATCATTGTCGGGCCGCAAAGCACCTGCAAGTGAATTTGAACTTGGCGCAATCAGTTCCGAGTCTGTAAAAGCCCCAAAATTACCGTTTCCGTCGTAGGGCAGGTTGGTGCCTGTACGGTCGTCTAGATAGGGTACATTGGCGAAAACTTTTAATAGGTTGAAATAGCCGGCGCCCAAATTTTGGAATTTTTCACTGTAGGCATATTTAAGGTCCGTCTTAAGTCTAAGCTTGTCCGAAAGGTCGGCATCAAGGTTCAAGCCTACGTTATACCTTTTATACGAAGAGGCCAATACCACCCCGTCCTCATCCAGAAGACCAGCGGTGAAGGCCGCCCTGAGTTTTTCGCCACCCCCCCGTACACTTATGTTGTGTCCCGTTCTGAAAGCAGTATTAAAAGCATAGTCTTGCCAATCGATGTTCCGCAAAGCACCGGGGCTACTCCATTCCGGTAAGACCGCTTTTTCTTGTTCCGCACCTAGTTGGTTGGCAAAGGTCGCAAAGGTCTGGGCATCGAGAAGGTCGATGCTTTTTGGTGCGAGTCGAACTCCAGTCCAGGAATCAACGGAAACAATCAATTTATCACGGGTTCCGCCCTTTGTCTCGATGATGACTACCCCGTTGCTCGCACGAACGCCGTATAATGCAGCGGCCGAAGCATCCTTTAGTACCGAAATCGATGCAATGTCGTTTGGATTTAAAAATGAAATATCCTGAGTGGGAAATCCGTCAATCACATAGAGGGGAGTGGTATTTCCGAACGAACCAACACCCCGTATATTAACGGAAACCGAGGCACCGGGGGCACCGGAATCTTGGGTTACGTTTACACCTGCCGTCTTACCCTGAATGGCCTGGTCCACACTGGTATTCGGAAAACTGGTGATGTCATCGGATTTTATAAGGCCGACCGCCCCGGTCAGATCCTTTCTAGTCGAAGTACCGTAAGCCACTACCACGACCTCATCCAAGGCCTGTGCATCTTCCTGTAAAGTAACCGTAATGGTCGCTTGGCCGTTAACGGGAATCTCCTGGGCCAAATACCCTACATACGAAATGGACAGAACGGCATCTTCACCGATATTGTCCAAAGTAAAATTTCCATCAAAATCGGTCTGTGTTCCGGTGGTCGTTCCTTTGACCACTACGCTGGCACCTGGCAGCGGTCCCGTTTCATCGGACACCGTTCCAGACACGCTTTGCGCCTGTATAAAGCCGCAAAATATAAGTAGCCCTAAAAAAAGGGAATTTTGAAATAATCGGTTTTTCATAATTTGAGTTTACGTGTTAGTTATTCGTTTTTGAGTCTGAAGTGCTTCCTTTTTGCAATTGGTAATTTGATAGTATACCCTCCTTAGAATTATGGAATATCCAGAATAACATGCGCTATTTAAGACATTCCAAAAATAAAGCTAAGATTAAGTTAATGTTAACGGAATATTGTCAGTTACCGATACGATTTTTACAGGGATGCATCCGGTAAGCGAAAAAGTTCTTACTTTGGCAATGGATTTTTATTCGGACGTACCCTGTCCTTCAAAACAGTTCCATAACCAATCCAAATAAATTAAAATGAAAAAATCGATCATTTTCGCAGTGCTAATTTCCCTCTTTTCATCCTGTTCCGAGGAAAAAGACGAAACTGCCTCCACGGCAACAAAGGAAATTATCCTTCCCTTTCTGCCTTTCACCGATATCGCGTTGGATAACACCTCAAGTTTTGCGGATGTCACCAAAAACTGGAAGATATCCGGGGATGTCTATGCGGACCGTTCCAGGGAAAACACTTTGATAGCTTCGGATGGAGAGGGCATCTTGGTCAACCAACCCGACGAACAAAATAAGGGACACCTGTTTACGGACTTTGAGCATGGTGACATGGAACTGGAAATCGATGTGATGATGCCCAAGGGATCCAATTCGGGACTCTATTTTCAGGGAAGATATGAAGTACAGCTTTTGGATAGTTGGGGCGTCGAAAAGCCGCAGCATAGTGATATTGGTGGAATCTACCACCGCTGGGACGATAGCCGGGGCGAAGGAAAAGAGGGATACGAAGGCTATGCGCCCAGGATCAATGCGGCCAAGGCACCGGGACTATGGCAGCATTTTAAGATCATTTTCCATGCCCCAAAATTCGACCGTTCTGGCAAAAAAACGGACAACGCCGAATTCGAGGAGGTCTGGCTGAACGGGGTGCTGGTGCAGAAGAACATTCAATTGACAGGTCCGACCCGTGCCTCCGCCTATGATGACGAAAAGGCGAAAGGGCCCTTGATGGTTCAGGGCGATCATGGTGCGGTCGCCTTAAAGAACATGAAGTATAAACTATATGACAATAAAAGGGTCGGTCTTGCCGGCATGACCTTGAAAGAATATGAAAGCGATTCCCTTATGCTTCGGAACTTGGATAGTCTGGAGGTGATTCGAGAGGTGGCGACCGACACGATCTCAGCGGCCATGGCATCGGGCAAGAATCCCCAAAAAATATTGAGCTATACGGGGAAGATGGTCGTTCCCGAATCCGGGGATTATCTGTTCGACTACAGGATCAATGAAGGCGGTGGTATCCTGATTATCGATAAGGATACCGTTGTAAATTTGGATGGCGATTATAAATTGGATTCCCTGGGCGTTGGCATAATGAAGTTGACCAAGGGGGAAGTGCCCTTTCAGTTGATCTACAACAAACACAAGTATTGGAAACACGACTTTAGCCTTGAAGTCGAGGGGCCGGGCCTTCAAAAACAGGCCTTGCATGCCCCAAGTTCCGTGGGCCGCACCGGCTTTCTGCCCGAGGATATCATGATGGTCGATGTAGCCGATGAAGTCGAACTGCAGCGTAGCTTTTGGATGCACGATGGCAAAAAACGCACCCATGTCATTTCCGTAGGGACGCCACAGGGCATCCATTATGCCTACGATCTGGTCAACGGAGCCTTGTTACAAGTATGGAACGGCGATTTTTTCGACGCTACCGAAATGTGGTTGAACCGGGGTGAAAAACAGCTGGGCCTACCTGCCGGGTTTACGGTATCCTTCCATGGCGACCCTGAATTTGCCGCATTGTCAGAGGAAGATGCCCCATGGCCGGAAGATACATCCGATTTTGAGGACTTTACATCCACAGGATATACGCTGGATTCCGAGGGTCTACCTTCGTTCAAGTACACGAAGGGAAGTACTTCTATTTCCGATAAAATGACACCTTCCGAAGATAAACGCTCCCTCACCCGGTCGATCACCGCTACAGGTTCCATGCCGCTTAGCCATAAAATTGCGGAAGGCGTACACATCGCCAAACTGCCTAACGGCACTTTTATCGTGAACGACGAAAGCTATTATATCAACTTCCCAGATGCTGCCGCCTTAAAACCTGTGGTGCGAAAAAACAGCGGGAACGACGAACTGATCGTCAATGTTCCGGGCGGGGACAACGTTCTTACTTACACGATAACTTGGTAAAATTTTACAGGCATGAAACTTCCATCACCCCACAATTTAAACTTAAACCGAGGTACTACGAAACACGAATAATTAATGTAAAAATAAAAGAGAATATAGACTAAAGTACTGCGATAGTTCTGTAGAATAAAAATTTCCGTCTTTTTTCCCTAATCTGTTCACTTTGTTCAAATAACGTTTCAACTGAATATATTCGATATGAAAACTTCCTATAAAACAATAGCGTCCATCGTCCTATTACTTATTAGTATAGGATTATCCGCCCAAAAGCCTTCGGCCACGGCCCAAAAAGAGGCCGAATATTATAAGATTGTCGATGTCCCAATACCCGATGATATCGAGCTCGAAGTGGGCGGACTTGCGCTCAACGACTATGACCGCTTGGGCGTTTCCACGAGACATGGGGAAGTATGGTTGATCGACAAGCCCTATTCCCAAAAGCCCGTTTACAACAGATTCGCCCAAGGCCTGCACGAACCTTTGAGCCTTACCTTTCGCGACGGCAGCTTCTATACCGCACAAAGGGGCGAGTTGACCCGCTTGATAGACACCGATAACGACAACAAGGCCGAGGTTTATGAGACCATCTATTCGTGGCCGTTATCGGGCAATTACCATGAATATTCATACGGACCGAAATTTATGGACAATGGGGATATGTTAGTTACGCTGAACCTTTCATGGATCGACCATGGGGCCAGTCTGGCGAAATGGAGAGGCTGGCTCTTGCAGATTACTCCCGAAGGAGAAATGACGCCTATCGCAACCGGACTGCGATCGCCATCGGGATTTGAAATCAATAGCGACGGGGATGTTTTCTACACCGAAAATCAAGGAGATTGGGTAGGCTCGGGCCGGATGACCCATCTCGAAAAAGGGGATTTCGCCGGGAACCCCGAAGGTCTGGTCTGGAGCGGGGAACCGAATTCCCCCTTAGACTTGAAAATGGAGGATGTCGAGCGCGAATCAGGCCTCAGCCTTTACGAATATTCAAAAAAAGAGCCTGCCTTAAAAGCCCCTGCGATATGGTTTCCGCATACCATTTTGGGCATTGCCACTTCCGATATTCTATATGACACTTCAGGGGGCAAATTCGGACCTTTTGAGAGCCAGCTTTTTGTGGGCGATCAGGGCCACAGTATCATTACCAGGGTCTTTATGGAAAAAGTGAACAGCGTGTACCAAGGGGCGGTCTTTCCTTTTGTGGAAGGGTTTTCATCGGGCGTCCTTCGCATGGTCTGGGGCAGTGACAATAGCATGTTCGTCGGGATGACAAGTCGCGGTTGGGGTTCCACGGGTACCAATCTCTTCGGATTGCAACGTTTGGTATGGACCGGAAAAACGCCCTTCGAGGTCAAGACCATGAAAGCCAAGGACGACGGTTTCGAGCTCGAGTTTACCAAGCCGGTTAACAAGTCCGTTGCCGAAGATCCATCCAGCTACGAGATGACCACTTTCAACTACAAATACCATTATAATTATGGTAGTCCCATCGTTGACCAACAAAAAGGAATGGTAGAAAAAGCCGAAGTATCCGAAGATGGACTTACCGTCAAGTTGATGCTGCATGGCATGCGTTTGGGCTTTATCCATCAGTTCAAGATGGCCGGTATAAAATCGAACAAAGGGGAAAAATTGCTACACGATACCGGTTATTATACCTTGAACGAGGTGCCGGGCGGGGAGCTGAAATCCCCGGCCATGAAAACTACAGCCGATGCGTCGAAAGGCATCGTTCAGGAAAAACGGGTCAACGAAATGCCGCTGACCTGGGCCAACGGTTTTGACGAACAGGTTGTAATAGGAACCAAACCAGGACTGAAATACGATATTGAAGAGTTGACCCTTGAAGCCGGTAAAAAGATAGAATTGACCTTCAACAACAATGACGACATGCTACACAATCTCGTGGTCACCGAAAAGGGAACAGCGTCGGTAGATAAAGTTGCCGATATGGGTCTACGTATGGGGCTTGACGGCGCCGATTATAATTACGTTCCCGAAACCGATCTGGTCATCGTTCATACGGGCACTTTGGAACCACGAACCTCCGAAAAAATCTATTTTGAAGTACCCACCGACCCCGGCGTATACTGGATGGTATGTACTTTTCCGGGGCATGGCGCTTCAATGCGGATCAAAGTGATTGTTACGGGGAGTTCGTAAGGCCAAAAAACGCTCGAATGGCTAGCAATAATTTGACAAACCTTGCCATTTTTCTGCTTCCAAAGTAATCCCCTAAACAAAAGAAATGAGAAAGATCTATGTATCCTTTAATTATCATCTTCAGTTTACAGATCGCCATTGCCCAAAAAGCCCCTAACGATTATGTAACCGAGATAGTTGATGTTCAGTTCAAAAAACTCGGCGCTACCGAAATAGAAGGCGCGATTACCTTTAAGAACGGCTATGTAGACGAGACCACGGTCTACTTCCGGTCGCGATTCAACAAGGCGTTTAAAAGTGTAGACGGATGGCAATCCGCGGCCTACACCGGCGAAACGACCAATTATGGTGTCTGATTCCGTAGAGAATTCGAGCTGACGGAGGATGTAGCTTCGTTTACCGGAAAAGCCAAAAGTGGGGTGATCATACATTTTGAGACGGCGGAAGGCGAACAGATTACCACTTCCACCGGACTTTCATTTGTCAGTTCCGAAAACGCCGCACTAAACCTAGAAACAGAACTTGGCCCGCTCGACTACGATTTCGATAAGGTAGTAGCCCAATCCAAAAAGGAATGGAACGCCCTTTTGGGCAGCGTCGAAGTAAAAGGCAAGGATTCACGAATGGCCGCCAACGATTTTTTCAGCACCTCGCCCTATACCGCTTGGCTGGGCGAAGAAGACGAAGGCCAAATGGGCGCGCTGTACAACCTGCTGTCCATAGGGCTTTTTGAAATGAAGGCCGGTTGTTCCGTAGCACCCTATTATGATCTGAGCAGTCCCGTTTTCGATGTGATAACCATCCATTTAGATCAAAAGTACTATCCGGGAGAAAAATTTACCATAAAAGTAGCGAACAACTCCCCCGAAAATGATTTTATTCAATCGGCTGAATTAAACGGGAAGAAACTCCAAGAACCAAAAATATTGCACAAAGATATTGTAGAAGGGGGTGAATTGACTATTGATTTGGGGGTTGCGCCGAACTAGGGGTATTGGTAAACCCAAACCCCTTGGGGCAATAAACACTTGGTGCATGATATCCTTCCCAATAAAAACGCGCAGTATCAAAAATCGGATAACGTAAATGGATGCGATGATCAATATACTGACAATGGCTACGTTCAGGCTCAGTAACGATGTGAGCACCATGGTGACACCGAAGATCACAAAGAAAAAGGTACAAACCACGAAGGCAGTTTCCATGGTAATGATTTGTAGCTCGTGATAGACCTGTTTCATTTTTTTCTTTTCTAAAAACACTTTCGCCTTGCCCGGAAAGAACAATTTTAGGTTGGTGATGACCAGACCGAAAACCAAGATGATGATCAAAATAGATGCATCTTTTTACCTATGGCATGCAGCAAGCGCAATACCGCGATCAGCAGAAACTCTTTTGCTTAACTTTTGATCCTTTGAAAAATGAGCACCAGGGCGTAACTGGCAACGATGGCTATAATAGCCGAACTGTAGGCCGATTCCCAAAACGATGAGCATCAGTTCCGAAGGGATATTGGTTTTTTTGGATATGCCGTTGAAACAAAAAGAGAGAATAAAGAGAGAATGACGATTACCGAGGCACCGATAATTAGATTATATGAGGATAGTATTCCCATGGTTGGTGGTTTGGAAACGTGAGAATGCTTCAATAACAACGATATATATAATAGGCTATTGTGGAAACCAAAAAAATTGTATATTTGCGCCACTGAAAGAATTACGAAAGTATTCATGAGGGGGACCATATAGTCCTCTTTTTTATTTCCGGGACTTTCTTGCGGCTCTATAAACTGGAGATTCATTTAGGGTAAGTTTGGGAAAGTACGATGCGGTCGGTATTTGTTGAAAACAGTATGCTATGTTCAAGGATAAGGTAAAAACGCTTTTAGAGGAAGCCTTAGACGACGATACATCCTTAT
>NZ_JBGTHY010000295.1:0-3493 GCF_041745955.1 Pricia sp. | reverse complement strand
GGACTGTAGACCAGTATAGGGAAAATGGGTCATAAAATCGGCGGTCGTTAGAAATTCAGAGGAATCGATTTCGGGCGTCGCGCCGGACTCATAACCCAAAATGCTTATATCGAGACTTACCCCGATGATACCTTTACTGTTGACCACCTCGATGATGTCTTCATCCATCAAGTTTATGGTGTTCGGGTTAAAAGTGAATTCCTTTTTGAGATTGGATCCCCAATATCCGGCCACTTTGGGCTTGGTATACATCTTGACCGTCTTGATACCTTGGTCTACATGGTTCACACATTTTATAGTGTCGAGGTTGTGCTTCCAATCATTGATGGAATAGCCCGTAACCCCGACGTGGCTGGCAATTATTGGAATATTTTCATAGTCTTTGTCTTTACGATATTTGTAGAAGTCCAAACGCGATTTCAGGCTCATGTGCGCTATATCAATAAGTACTGGGAGCGAATAGGCCTTATCGATAACTTCTAATCCCAATTCGCTAAGACCATTGCCAAAAGGATAGAATGAAGGGTGTTTTAACGCCTTCGTGGCAAAGGCATGGGTCGCCAAATGTTGTTCGGGAATATGGGTCAAGTGGGTGAGGGTAAGATATAGGACATCCAAATCCTTTTCCCGAAATTTTTTTACCAGTTCCTCTAGCACGGTTGCAGGGTTGTTGGAAGCTATCGTTTTTGGATCGAGAACGGCACTTTTCTCGATGTCCTTGAATTCATCGTACTTTAGGGCATTCCCGATCTTTTTCATACAGAGGTTGTGGCCACCCTCGATCGCAAACGTCAACTTGAGGGATTTTTCATTGAACTTATGTATATTCTTACGGTTCAAGACCGATATAGCCCCGCTTTTCTTCAGGGCCATATATTGCTCGACTTCCCTTAAAAATAAATTGAGATAGGATACCTGGCCTTCGCTTACCACATCGAAATAGTGTTTGCTAAAGGGCCGTGTCAAATTACCTTTCAGAACGGAGGAAAAAAAACCTTTGCTTGAAGCCACACCGAACTCAAGGGCCGCAATGGCGGCAACCCCTAGATTCACCTTCCCGTCTTCTAGGTAATCTATACAGCACTGACTTTCTAAGGTACGCAGTATCGTCTCGTCGGTAAAGTCCTTGAACGCTTTTGACATTTCGATCGCTTTCGTCAATTCCCCATTGCCTCTTTTATAAGACATATCGTCATTGTACTGGGCAAGATGGTTTTTAGCTACCGGATGAAAATGAAGATCAAAGTAATTATCCATAATCTGTATTTTTAAATAATCTCAATTTAATAATCTCAATTAAAGCTTTCAAAATATACTTTTAGAAGTCTCTCGGTCTGGTCGTCGTCAAATTGGGCGTAACTTTCAAATACCTTGTTAACCGGTCTGCCCGTCATTGCGGCCACACTGATCCTGGCCCTTTCGGTCAGCGAATCCTGGACCGTTGCACTCTCGAAGCCCGGTGTCAGCTTCTTTCTTGCCGTATTCCAAAGAAAATGGATGGTTTCGCGGACACCGAGGTCCCATGCTTCTGGTTTTTCCTTACCATCATAGGCATTTTTAAGGCCGCCCATTAGCGCTTCGACTTTTTTCAGGTCATCTATGTCGGGCATTTCCTGTCTTAGCAATTTGTCAACATCCAGAATACCTGCGCCAAATCTATCGGTATCCCACTCCCTTCCATTAGGTTTGGTATTGGCCGATGCCCTTAAATGCGTTCTAAACAGTTCTACGGTCTGCCAAGGTTCTTTCACGTGTCTTTTGAGAAAGTCCAAATGTTTGGCCTTCCATAGGGCCGCAGCCGAGGCCACATGGGGTGTGGCATAGCTCGTGCCCGACCCGAAAACCATGATATCTTCCTGCTTTTTGCTCTTAAAAGGCACATATACATCTTCCCCGGGGGCGGTAATATCGACAGACGTTCCATAGGAAGAATACTCCCAAACCTCATTATTGGGGTTCGAGGCCGCAACGGCTATGGTACCCGGATAGACGGCAGGTGCTATGACCGACTCTACTTGGTTGCCCGCGGCACAGACCCAAATAATTCCCCGTTCATAAGCGGTTTTGGCAATACTATATATCATCGGCCTTGGATAGCTGCCCATACACATAAAGATGATATCGGCATTGGCATTTATGGCCTGTGAGACGGCATTGAATAGGTTGCGCCCGCGGCCAATCAAGATGACCGATTTCGAAATGCGGTAGGGAATCACTTTTACCAACGGTTTTCCAAATTTGTCTACTGCAATACCTGTATTCCCATCGTTTTTGATAGTACCGTTGGCGTGTTGGCCGACAATGATACTGGCGGTTCGGGTGCCATGCCCCGGATGCCTCATGACGCCCATACTCATTTCGTCGCGCGCATCTTCCCCGTCGATAAAATCTTCATCCTGCAAGAGGTCAAAGCCTCCCAAAACTTTATGGTGATCTGTATACCCGGTATCCAATTGAACAAGGCGTATCTTTTCAATGTTTCCCTTGAAATTCGTGAACGGTTCTTCTTCAGGGTCGATCTCCAACATATTTACCGCTCTCCTGTTCCAAGCCCGGTAGTCTTGATTTTTGTCCCCTTGGATAAATTCTTTGACCAACCTTGCATTGGCCCATCTGATCTTAAAATCCTTTTCACTCTGTGCCCAATCGGCCGTTCCGTCCTCCAGCGATTCGAGGCTTTCGGTATTCGACCACCTTTCATAATGGCCCGGTCTGATATCGGTAGACATTTCAAGATCTGGGGTACAGGTTTCAATTTGTGGAAGGCCTTCGAGATCGGCCGCTATTTCCCAGGGACTTTTATCCGATTGTACGTGTATGTAGTAAAAATTACGGTGTGATGCTTCCGTTGACATGGGATAAAGGGGCTCACTAAGCAATAGGCCCGGGACGAGACTGGCCGCGTTTTCCTTCCAATCGTTTTGCATTTCCTTGACCCCCGACAATTGGATCTCAAAATACTGGGTTTCCGAATTTGTGCTTTCTAAACGGTTCATAGCATAATATTTAGGTGAGACAAGGGTCTGCTCGGTATCGAGTGCTACACTTTCGGCAGGCCGAACTGTGCCGAGCAAATCGGTCTTATTTTTTTGCATGGACTTTGCGACCGGCATTCTTTCGATCATATTCAAAATACTGCTGACCCGTATACCTTCATTTCCCATCCAGTCTATCACATTGTCGGCATCGCCGGGCTGTACTACCGACCCGTCTTTTCGCAGCCATTGCCCGTGCCTATTTTTTCTCGGCACCCCACTGTGATGCAGGGCGACGACTTCTCCGGTACCGAGTCCGAGTACCATACTGCCCGAAGAGCCCGGCAAGGTATCGGATTCATAGATGAGGAAATCATCCTTGAGCACCAACATGCGAATATCCCTCATGACGATTTTTTTATAATCGCCTTTTGGATGTTGCACGATTACGCAATTTTCGCCATCGATGATCTTCCCAAGTTTTTTGTCCAATCGAGCCACCGGAAAATCGGTGATCG
>NZ_JBGTHY010000294.1:0-19222 GCF_041745955.1 Pricia sp. | reverse complement strand
CGTTCAAATGGTCGATGCCAAGGGATTATATGTGACTCCCGGCCTTATCGATATCCACGGCCATGTTTTTGCCGGTACCGAGCCCAGTCATGCTTACAGCAACGGGTTTAATGCACTTGCCCCCGACGGTTTTACCTTTCGGGTCGGGGTAACTACGATAGTGGACTGTGGCGGTTCCGGTTGGAAATCGTTTCCCGCCTTCAAGGAGAATATCATCGACAGGTCCGAGACCCGGGTGCTCGCCTTTCTCAACATAGTAGGTGAAGGAATGCGCGGAGGGACCTATGAGCAGGATACCCATGATATGGATTCAAAATTGAGCGCTAATGTAGCCAAGCAACATCCTCAGGATGTCGTAGGTTTCAAAGTGGCCCATTATAACGGCCCTGAATGGACGCCGGTGGACAGGGCGGTAGCCGCCGGTAATATGGCCGATCTTCCGGTAATCATCGATTTTGGCGGAAGCAATCCCCCGCTGTCCATAGAAGAGCTTTACATGAAACACCTTCGGCCAGGGGATATCTATACACATGCTTTTGGTCAGCTGGACAGTAGGGAGGCGATTGTGGACCTGAAAACGAAAAAAGTAAAACCCTTCGTATTCGAGGCGCAAAAAAGAGGTATTATTTTCGATGTGGGCTATGGAGGCATCAGTTTTGCCTATTCGCAGGCCATTCCCGCACTGAAAGACGGTTTTTATCCCAATACCATCAGCACGGACCTGCATACGGGCAGCATGAACAACGCCATGAAGGACATGCTGAACATCATGTCCAAATTTATGTTGATGGGCATGGATCTCAAAGAGGTCATCGCGGCCAGCACCTGGCATCCCGCAAAAGCCATCAAAAGGGAAAATCTAGGGAATCTTTCGGTAGGTGCCCCTGCCGATGTAACCTTGCTAAAGGTAATGGAAGGCAACTTCGGTTTCTTTGATTACACCGGTTACAAAATGGAGGGGAATAAGAAATTGGAATGTGAACTCACCATACGTGACGGAAGGGTCGTATACGACCTCAACGGGATTGCAGACCCCATTGTGGTAAGATAAAAAGCTGTACTATTCAACGGCTCCAAAAATCCAACCCACAATGTACGTTCTCCAATGGTACAACTAAAACCAGAAAACGGATCGGTCATCATGGCCAAAAGGCAAGAGTTACTTACATTTATAGCTTATACAACAAAATTTTATAATTCGAAAAAGGAAATAGGTAATCAAAACAGCAATAAAAATGGAAAACAAGACAACTAGAAGGGCATCGTTTAGAAAAATGGGAATGGGACTTGCGGCTATTTTCGGAGTAGGTACCGTCAACGCAATGGGCAAAAAACCGGTCAAAGCAAAAAAAGAAGTGGTCGGAGATATCGTTATGGACCAAGAGATACCTTTATTTTCTGGAGGTGTTAAACACGGCAATACTTTATACATCGCCGGAAAAGGGGCCCATGTAGAGCCTTTTGAAATAAAGGCACATACCGAGATTGTACTACAAGAACTTCAAAAAGAGCTTGAAAAACACGGCTCCTCAATGGAAAAGGTATTGAAAGTCAATGTCTATCTGGCCGATTTGGGCGATTATAAGGGAATGAACGAGGTATTCAGAGGCCGTTTTGGTAAAAACCCTCCTGTTAGGACAACGGTTGCGACCTATGGAGGCGTACCGGGAGATTCTTTGGTGGAAATGGACTGTATAGCCTCTTTGGATTAAGAAACAATAACCTCCTTTGATCACTAAATTCACACTATGAAGAAGATCAACCTGTATTCCGTAAGCCTAGGTCTCGCAGCTTTATTGCTACTTGTTATACTGGGTATGGTCCTAACAGGCAATATTGCTAGTGCTGGCCCCTATATATTGGTGTTTTTTGCCGTATTGGCGCTAGGTTTTAGCGGATACAAATCCTTGAACGGCCTGGTATTTACCACCATGATCTTTGCCGGCGTATCGGCAGCCTTGTACTATCCCGAACTTTTCACTTATGTCGGGGATTTTAAGCTGACCATTTTGATCATTCCGCTGATCCAGATTATCATGTTCGGTATGGGCACCCAGATGGGCCTAAAGGATTTCGCCGCGGTCTTCAAGACCCCGAGGGGCGTCGTGATCGGTGTTGCCGCCCAGTTGCTGATCATGCCCCTTGTCGGTTTTGCGTTGGCCAAGATGAGCAATTTTCCGCCCGAGATAGCTGCCGGCATCGTATTGATCGGATGTTCGCCCAGCGGGGTCGCCTCGAACGTAATGGCCTATCTGGCCAACGCGAATTTGGCGCTCTCTATTACCATAACTTCCATTGCCACCCTATTGGCGCCCTTCCTGACCCCACTCTTAATGAAACTATTGGCCGGGGAATTCGTGGAAATCGATGTGTTCGATATGATGTGGAGCATCACTAAGATGATCATTATTCCCATCGGGGCGGGATTGTTGTTCAACCGGCTCTTTAAGACCCAATGGCTCGACAAGGCCATGCCCGTGGTATCTATGTTGGCCATCGGCATCATAATTACCATTATCACGGCCGCCGGGAGGGACAGTCTTCTGGAAATCGGAGGGATTTTGATGCTACTGGTCCTGATACACAATGTATTCGGCTATACCCTTGGGTATTGGTTCGCCCGTCTTTTCAAAATGCCCGAACAAGATGCCCGCACCATCGCCATCGAGGTAGGTATGCAAAACGGCGGACTCGCCTCGGGCATCGCGAATTCCTTAGGGAAGATTGCCACCATGGGCCTTGCACCGGCGGTTTTCGGGCCCTTAATGAACGTTACGGGGTCTATTTTGGCCTCCTATTGGCACAAAAGACCAACTAATACTACGGTAAACCATACATTGGAGCAAAGTTCATAGTTGTAATAGTCCAACATTATTCCTTATTTTGAGTATTCGGCAATACATAAAGTCAGTTTGATTTTAAAAAATACAATCATGAAAAATAGTGAACCACAAAACAACCCCAATCGCAGAACCTTTATAAAAACCACGGGAGCAGCAACGATATACAGCGCGACCACATTGAACATGGGCTTTGCAAACCCACTTTTTTACGGCAGTAAAGACACTTTGAAAGTCGGCTTGGTCGGCTGCGGCGGCAGAGGTACCGGAGCTGCGTCTCAAGCGATTTCCGCGGATCCCGATACGGTCCTGTATGCCATGGCGGACATCTTTGAAGACCGGCTCAACAGTTCGTTGGAGGTGCTTAAAAAAACGCACGGACAAAAGGTGCAAGTGGACAAGGAGCGGCAGTTCCTCGGCTTTGACGCCTTCCAAAAACTGATCGATTCAGGTGTTGATGTGGTCGTGTTAGCCTGTCCCCCTGGGTTTAGGCCCGATCACCTTACGGCGGCCATAGCTGCGGGCAAACACGTTTTCTATGAAAAACCGGTAGCGGTCGATGCGCCGGGAGTTCGTAAAGTGTTGGCAGCTGCCAAAAAGGCCAAGGAAAAAAACCTTTCGATGGTATCCGGATTTTGCTTTCGGTACGATATGCCCAAACAGGTCCTTTACGGAAAGGTTTTGAATGGGGAAATCGGGGAGATCAAAGCGATTTCATCTACCCGAAACGGTGGAGAGCTCTGGCACAAGGAAAGGCAGCCTGATTGGAACGACATGCAATACCACATGCGCAATTGGTATTACTACAACTGGCTTTCAGGAGACTTTCTCGTGGAGATGTTCGTGCATAGTCTCGATATGATGGCTTGGGCCATGGGCGAGAAAATGCCCCTGACCGCCACCGGAACAGGAGGTAGACAGTGGCGCACCGATGAAAAATACGGCAACATTTACGATCATTTCGCCCTGGAGTATGAATACGGTAACGGGGTCAAGGGCTATGCCTTTACCCGCCAGCAGAACGGGGGCTCCTCCAAAAATGGCGTCGAAATAATGGGTACGGACGGCAATGCTATATACGAAGGTACAAGGCATGAAATTACAGGCAAAAACCCGTGGCGGTATCGGGGGGAAGAGAACGATATGTACCAGTCGGAACATGATGCCCTTTTTAAATCCATCCGTGAGGGAAAGGGAATCAACGACGGCGAACTGAGCGCAAACAGTACTTTGTTCGGGGTCATGAGCCGCATGGCGGCCTATAGCGGCCAAACCGTTACTTGGGATGAAGCCATGAAATCGACTAACGTTCTGGGTCCCGATACCTATACTTGGGATCTAGAGTATAAAGGGCCTGAAATAGCAATTCCCGGCGTGACAAAGGTGTTGGGATAAGAGGGTTGCAGATTAAAAGCCTAAAAATTAAAACATGAAAACTCCAATACATTTTACCATCGCACTCCTATCCGTGTTCTTCATTGTCGCAGGCCACAATCTTTGCAACGCTCAACACGAAAATTTCGAGTTCGGGTTCGGTACGTCGACTACCTTGGAAAATACGCTTTCCTGCAATACGGACGAAGATTCCACAATTAAATGGATCAATGTCAACACCGTAAAAAAAGGATGGAAGGTCAACGACGATGGAATCTTAGTTAATTTGGGACTTCCTATAGGTGTCGTCCGGTCGGAGAAACAATATGAAAATTTTATGCTGCACGTAGAGTGGATGCATATGGAGGCGGGTGGAAATTCAGGGGTCTTCGCATGGAGCGGCGCCAATCCACCGGCGGACTCTCCTTTGCCTGACGGGGTGGAAATCCAGATGCTCGAACTCGATTGGGTGAACATCAACGCAAAGGATGGTGTGCAGCAGCCTATAGCCTATGTTCATGGGGAGGTATGGGGCGTGGGCGGCGTTGTGACCGATCCCGATAATCCCAGGGGCGAAAGAAGCAAATCCATCGAAAACCGCGCCAAAGGAAAAGGGATATGGAATACCTACGATGTAGTGGCGGTAGACGGCGTCATCAAACTGTCGGTCAACGGGAAGTTTGTAAACGGTATCTCGAAATCCACACAAAAAAAAGGATATTTCTGCCTTGAATCCGAGGGGGCGGAAATCCATTTTAGGAATTTAAAGATTATCGAGCTGCCTCCGGGCGTAACTTCCGAGGAGCAAACTGCCCCTGAACTGAAGTAATCGGGGAAGTTGGATACCAATTCAATTACCAATTGGAAGTTTCGACAAGTAACCGGCAACACAATCTCAAAAAATATCCCCATGCACAGGTAAGGCCGGTATCGCCCCAAAATTCGTAGTAGTAATAGCCCCTGCCTTGTTCGCTATTCCCACCATTTCGACAAGCCGATCGGAATCGTCCAAAATTTGATGCGTATCGTTCAATTGGGAAATCTGATACAGCAAGCATCCAATAAAGGCATCGCCGGCACCGGTGGTATCGACAGGGTCTACCTTGATGCTAGCGACCGTCTCTTTGAGGGTTGGGGTACTGATCAATGTACCTTCCTTCCCAAGGGTTATGGTTATGATCTGCGTACCGATTTCGTGGAGAACGGCGCAAGCTTTTTCCAGCTTTTTTTCACCTGAAAGTAGCTGGGCTTCCTCTAAACTGAATTTGCACAAATGTGCCTTTTCAATGAAATGCATGCATTTTTTGACAAAGGTTTTTTCTTCATCCTTCCAGAGGTCCCCCCGAAAGTTGGGATCAAAGCTGATAAAGGACTTTTGGGTCAGGGCGTCAAATAAATAACGGCTATAGGCTTCTTCAAGCCCTCCGCCCAATAAAGCCGTCGCGGCACCAAAATGTACCATGTTCCCCTTAAAACCTTTTTTGACCGTTGCATCGTATTTCAGTTTTTTATCGGCACCGCGGCTAAATACGAAATCCCGCTCGCCATCCCCGGCAATGGAGACATAGGCCAAAGTGGTGAAGGTTTTCGAGCGCTGGGCCAATGAGGTGTCCACATTGTTTTTTTCCAAAACATCCAATAAAAAAGTACCAAAGGGATCGCTTCCGACGCAGCCTACAAATTTACTTTTACCGCCGAGTTTGGCAATGGCGCAGGCTACATTCGCCGGAGCACCCCCCGGTTTTTTCGTGAATACATCCGCTTTTGAAAGGTCGTTGCCCTGATTTTCGGCAACGAAATCTATGAGCAGTTCGCCGATACAGTAGATAGTCTTCATTTTTTTAGTTTTCAATATCCCCCCAAAGTAATCACAAAAAAACAGTGATGCCAACGATTTCAATCATTTTGTAGCATTTTCAAATGGATTGTTGGTTATTATATCCTTAAGAAAATCTACTTTGAACATCCAATAATCCTGTAATCCTGTTTATTTTTGCGGCATGAGAGAAAAAAGGACCCTAGTTATCGGGGACATCCATTCAGGGCTAAAGGCTTTGAAACAGGTTTTGGATCGGGCAGAGGTTTCTTCGGATGACCGATTGATATTTTTGGGCGATTATGTAGATGGATGGAGCGATGCCGTTGCAACGGTGGACTTTTTAATAGCCTTGCAAAAAACACACCACTGTATTTTAATCCGTGGAAACCACGACGAACTTTGCCTAGAATGGCTCCGCAGCGGAAAGGATAATCCGCTTTGGTTACAGCATGGTGGAGGTGCTACTTTGGCTTCCTATAACAAGGTGGATACAAAGACAAAAGAAGAACATATCCTCTTTTATGAAAATCTGCAAAATACGTATCTCGATGCGGAGAACCGGCTCTTTTTACATGCCGGTTTCACCAACTTGAAAGGCATTGATTGTGAATATTTTCCGGAAACCTTCTATTGGGACCGTACCCTTTGGGAACTGGCGCTATCCCTAAATCCCGACTTACAGAAAGGAGATTCCATTTATCCCAAAAGATTATCACACTACGATGCGATTTTTATCGGCCATACGCCGCTTTCAAAAACCGGTATTGCCGAACCGAAACATGCCGCTAACGTGTGGAACATCGACACCGGGGCAGCGTTCAAAGGGGCGTTGTCATTGCTAGATGTAGACTCCAAAAAGGTATGGCAGAGCGATCCGGTGCATACGCTATATCCGAACGAGCAAGGAAGAAATTTGAAATAGCAATTATTTTTGTAAGATTTCAGTATATTAATGCCGAAATTTGTACAATTAGGTAATTTAATTTGATTATCATGGCTGAAAAGAATATACGATTAGAGGTGATGCAGGCAATAGAGCCGCAGGTAGAGGGTTTCATGGATTCTTTTCTGATTCCCATCGAGGACATTTGGCAGCCTTCCGATTTTTTGCCCGATTCTGAAAATGATAATTTTTTGGAGTCCGTTCGCGAACTGCGGGGAGAATCGAAAGAACTTGGTTATGATTTTTGGGTGACCATGGTCGCCGATACCATTACCGAAGAGGCGTTGCCGACTTACGAATCATGGTTGATGGACGTTGAAGGTATCGACCAGCATGGCGACAACAAAACGAACGGTTGGGCGAAATGGGTACGCGCTTGGACCGGCGAGGAAAACCGGCACGGCGACGTGCTCAACAAGTATCTCTACCTCTCCGGAAGGGTCGATATGCGCGAAATAGAGATTACGACGCAACATTTGATAGCCGACGGATTCGATATCGGCACCGATCGAGACCCCTATAAAAATTTTGTGTATACCACATTTCAGGAACTGGCAACCAACATTTCCCACAAACGTGTAGGTCAAATGGCCAAGAAAAAAGGAAACGTACTTTTGGGAAAGATGTGTACCATCATCGCCGGCGATGAAATGCGGCACCATTTGGCGTACCGGGAATTCGTAAAGACCATTTTGGGCGAAGACCCATCGGGCATGGTACTTGCCTTTGCCGATATGATGAAAAAGAAAATCGTTATGCCCGCCCATTTTCTTAGGGAATCGGGCGGCACCATAGGTGCGGCTTTTGAAAATTTTTCGAACTGTGCCCAACGTCTCGGGGTCTATACCGCCCAAGATTATGTGGATATCCTAAGAAAACTAAATAGTTATTGGGAAATCGATAAGGTCAGAAGCCTTACCGACGAAGCCGAAAAAGCCCGCGATTAACTCGTAAAATTACCTGACCGATTGGAACGTATCTCGGAGCGCATGAAATTTCCCGAAGACCAATATCGGTTTAAATGGGTGGAGGCGAATGGGATGGTTTAAAGTTTCCCATGAAGATGCTCATCCTGCCATTTGAACAGTTCCTTCCACTTGCCTTCGTAGCACATTTTGGCCTGCATGGGCCATGATGCAGGGTCGTGCACTTTGTAGCGCTCCCCACCGCCGTTCAAGATTTCTTGGCAGCCGGCAACCGAGGTTTCCGATAGCGCTTTCCAGGTTTTGATACCTGCGTTATGGAACATTTCGGAGATTTTTGGGCCTATGCCTTCAATAATTTTCAAGTCATCCTTTTCAATGGCTTTTCCAAAGGCAGTCTTCGCGGAGACACCGTCGAAAGCAACCTCTGTTGCCGCTGCGGCCGCACCAGCGGAAGTAGCGCCTAGCGAAGAAGATATAATTCCACCACCGCTGGTTTTAGCGATGAGCTTTTTGTTGCAGGCATCCAAGTCCGAACGTAATCCGGAATTCTTGTCGCGCAATGAATTCAGTTCCGCGGAATTGTCCATGCCCTTACCACTTCCCTTTCCGATTACATAGCCCAATATGCCGCAAATAACTCCTATGAGAAGGGGTATTAGCCAGCTCCAAATATTCATATTTTCAAAATCCATAGTATTCTTCTTTACGGTTATGGATAACAATGTATTAAAAAAATCGCAGCGAATGTTAAAATAACGATTTTAAAAGTCAATATCGTAAAGCATACAAGATCTATTCCCCAACTATACATAAAAAATGACCATCCACACATAAGGATTGGATGATCTGAAATTATCAATTTATATTTACATCGAGTTTAAAGCCAATGAATCATGAAAACGGAAATCATCAAAATAATATAGGAAGGCATTTTATCCTTACTTGTAAAATAGTTGTTTGAGTTAGTTAGTTTAGTGTTCAATACCCGCTGTATTTTTTGCTTGGCCATTCGGGGGAAGGGCAAGTAGAAAGAAGACAGCGGGTTTTTTTATCACACAAATCAAACTGTATGCCTCGCGCGCCTGCAACCAATGAGTGACCACTTGCAACCGATGAGGGAGGTACGACCGAAAGGATTGCACCACGGAGAGGATTGCATTTTTACAGTTCGAAAGTTATTCCTTGGGCTAGAGGCAGTTGATCTGTATAATTAATCGTATTCGTCTGCCGCCGCATATATACTTTCCAGGCATCCGAACCGCTTTCACGGCCGCCGCCCGTCTCTTTTTCGCCCCCGAAGGCCCCGCCTATCTCGGCACCCGATGTTCCGATATTGACATTGGCAATACCACAGTCGCTTCCTTCTACGGACAGGAAATGTTCCGCTTCCTGAAGGTTGTTCGTCATGATTGCTGAAGACAACCCTTGAACCACACCATTCTGTATGTCAATGGCATTTTCGACATCCCCGGAATATTTCAAGAGGTAGAGTACCGGGGCAAAGGTCTCGTGCTGCACAATTTCGAAGCCGGGCTTGGCCTCGGCAATGGCGGGTTTTACATAGCAGCCGCTTTCGTAGCCTTCGCCATCGAGCACACCACCTTCTACGATGAGTTGCCCACCCTCATCGACCACTTTTTTCAAAGCTGTAGTATACATGGCCACGGCATCGACATCGATCAATGGACCTACATGGTTGTTCTCGTCCAACGGGTTGCCGATACGCAATTGTTGGTAGGCCTCTACTACGGCATTCTTCACTTTATCATAGATGGACTCGTGAATAATCAGCCTCCTTGTCGACGTACACCTTTGTCCCGCAGTACCTACGGCACCGAATACCGCACCGATGACCGTCATTTTTACATCGGCATCCGGTGTAACGATAATGGCGTTGTTGCCGCCGAGTTCCAATAATGATTTTCCCAAACGTGCGGCCACCGCCTGTGCCACGATTTTACCCATACGAATAGAACCGGTGGCCGAGACCAAGGGAATTCGGGAATCGTTGGTCATCATCTCCCCTACTTTATAATCCCCATTGATCAAACAGGATATGCCTTCGGGAAGTCCGTTGGCCTTGAACACCTGCGCGGCGATATTTTGACAGGCCACTCCGCATAAAGGCGTTTTTTCTGAAGGTTTCCAGATACAGACATCGCCACAGACCCAAGCCAAGGCCGTATTCCATGCCCAAACGGCCACTGGAAAGTTAAAGGCTGAAATAATGCCGACTGCACCCAGAGGATGATATTGTTCATACATGCGGTGTCCCGGGCGTTCGGAGTGCATTGTAAGCCCGTGTAATTGTCTTGACAAACCGACCGCAAAATCGCAGATATCGATCATTTCCTGAACCTCTCCCAAGCCTTCCTGATAGCTTTTTCCCATTTCATAGCTAACCAGCTTCCCCAAGGGTTCTTTCAGTTCCCGGAGTTTGTTGCCGACTTGACGGACGATTTCGCCGCGCTGCGGTGCGGGCATGGTCCGCCAGGTTTTAAAGGCAAAATTGGCAGTTGCCATCACCTTGTCGTAATCTTCCTTTGTGGACGTTTTTACTTTTGCAATCAACGCACCGTCTACGGGAGAATGCGATGCCAAGATTTCCCCTGAACTAAAATTAGTGGACCCTGTGGAGGTTCCTTCGTTGAGTTCATTGATTCCTAATGCTTTTAGAGCCTCGTATATACCGAATTCCTTAGCGATTTTTGTCATTTTATAACTTTTTAGTGCTGTATTGTTATAATCGCTAACAAAGATAGTTTTTCTAAGGGATTGCCTAAAAATGTAGGGTCGAAATTTTAAAATAACATTTTGGCGAACTCATCGTAGCTATAATTCAAATTGGGTGTTATACCGAACTGAGAAGTGGTAGCGAACCTCCTTTATGGCCAAAAATGAAAGTGAACGAAGAACCTGAATTGTTGGAAGCAACGGAGAAATGTCCCCCGATCTGCCGACATAACTTATATACAATATCAAAACCGAGACCATTTTTCTGTTCCGTCTCCGATGCTTCAGGAATGCCTGGGCCATTGTCCGATATCGTTATATCTATTTTTCCATCGACCAAAAGCTTTGCGCATAACTTCAACCTGTTTTCCGCACGGGTTTCGGAGAAGGCATGCTTGAACGCATTGGTGACTATCTCGGAGGTGATCAATGCAACGGGGACCGCGGTATCAAGATCTATCAAAATTTGTGGACATTCAATCTCGTACAGTACCGATGGCATAATTTTCTTGTGGTAACGAAGTAGATCTTTAAGGTAGCCTTTTAGATCCACCGCTTTCGAATCATGATCTTGATAAATTTTTTCATGGATAAGAGCAATGGCACGAATGCGGGCCTGGCTGCTTTCCAAAATTTCGACCATGGTCATATCTGTTAATTTTCGTTTTTGCAAATTGATCAAGCTAGAGGTAATCTGCAAATTGTTCTTGACCCTGTGATGGATCTCGCGCAATAGGTTTTCTTTCATTTGGTTCGAATCTTCCAATTCTCGGGTGCGCAGGCGAACGGCTTCGATCAGATCTTTTCCATATTTGTCCCTCCGCCTGATTACGGCGACCAAAAGCAGCGTAGACGATAGCCCTAAGAGCAGCGTGAAATAAGCTTCAAGGGCGTGAGGGTACGCGACAAGATTTGGTTTGGGCAACATGTTAATCTGCCATATTCTGTCGGAAACGATAAAATTAAGTTCCTCAAGATCACTATTTTCGGTAGCTTTTCGAACTTCCTCATTTTTGTACAACGGCTGTTGCGGGTATTGGGTATCGAATATTTCGAGATCTAAGATGGGAAGCTCATAGGCAAGGGTCTTAGTAATAAAAGTAACCATTGAAAATTGGCCAAAGACCAGCCCCCTGGAATTCTGAAAACTTGAATCTTGAACCGATAGCATAGTTACGAAACCGTTCGTGTCATTAGGCGGCAAAGAAAAGCGCGTAGGGCCCGAATAGGAAATCTTATTGATTCTCATGGCGTTATCCACTACATGCCGCAGCTCGTTCAGGTATAGGTTCTGGCCTAAAATATGCTTGCGGTTTCGGGTGGGGTTGATCAACTTGATCTTGAAATCGTTGGTGATAGCATCATCGGCCGATATACTGGAGATCGGTGAAGCCAGCAATTTTTCTCCGTTTTCGTAAGGGTCGAGAATTGTTTGCCTCTTACGGGTAGCCCATCCCAAATAGGTGACTCCGTTCAGATCTTCAACAAAGGGCGTAGTGAATTCTACGAAAAGGTTCGGGTTTATCTGATCGGTATTTTCAAAGAAAACGCCCATGGCTTCCATGGCAACGTTAATTTTGTCAAGTTCGTTCCTGAGTTTGATCTGCACTTTAGAGGTTGCGGTGTCCACCATAGATCTGTTCCGTAAAACATACTTCTCGTTTATCGAATAAAAAAGATAGCACGAAAAGAGAATACCGGGTACGAGAACAAGCAGGTATTTATTGATCTGAGGGTTTTTCATGCTTCAAATACGATTTTTAGAATTGGATATAAAGGGAATAGTTTGCCGCGCTTTGCCCATTCAAAAACATAACTCGGAAACCACTTTAGACATGTTTCGCGCCCGTCACTTAAATGAATGAAAAAATAATGATAACGAACGAAAATATGTTCCGATTATTGTATCACACTTCCATAAAATGGATGTGAAATTACGAAATCCGAGAATTTATACCTTATTCCCGAAAATAATATTGAATTGTGTTCCCATCCCGTTGGATTCATAGGTGAGTTTGGCCGAAATTTGCCTGCACAGCGCCCTGATAATCTCAAAACCGACACCCTCGGCGTTTTTGATATCGAAATCGTCGGGCAGGCCTTGACCGTTGTCAAGCATCGTTAACGATACCTCTTCGGAATTCAATCTTTCGACATTGACAAGCAGTTCGTTGTATTTCGTAGTATCGGGATAGGCATGTTTCACCGCATTGGTGGCCAGTTCGGAGATTATAAGCGCCAGGGGAACGGCCCTGTCCAGGTCTATGGATATGTCGGGACAACTGATCTTATAACTGAACGATGAAGAGATTTTCTTTTCGTGTTCCATCAGGTCGTTTAGGTACTCGCAAAGGTTTACCGCCTTCGAATCCTTATCCTGATAAATTTTCTGGTGTGTCAGCGCAATGGCCAAAATCCGGGCCTGACTGTCCTCAATGGCGGTAATGGCCTCTGGATTGGTCAGTTTGCGTTTCTGCATGTTCATCAGGCTCGAGGTTATCTGTAGATTGTTCTTGACCCTGTGGTGTATTTCGCGCAAGAGGTTTTCCTTCAGTTCGTTCGAAGCTTCCAGTTCTGCCGTTCGCAAACGTACCCTGGCTTCTAACCTTTCATTGTACCCGTCCCTCTTTTTTACCGTATGGGTCAATAAGAGCGTGGATATCAGCCCCAGTACAAGAACCACATACGATTCGAATACGTGGGGAAAGGAAAGATACATGGGTTTCGGTATAAAATGGATGTCCCATACCCGATCTGCCGCCTTTAAACGCCTGTTTATGGAGTTCTCAACAAAATACTTGGGTTCTCCGTTCCCGAAACTGGAATATAACAATTCGGTGTCGGAAGTTTCGTCATGTATGCAAATGTCGAGAACGTTCAGTTCGGAGGCGAGGGTGTTACCTATGAGGGCGTCCATACGATAAACCCCGGCCACAACCCCCTTGGTTTGGTTCGACGCGGAATCGAATACCGATTTTACCGCCATAATACCGGGTATGCCATTGTTGTTTAATACGAGGTTCATCGGTCCGGTCAAGGCGATTCCTTTGGTCTTGATAGCCCTATCGATGGCCGATTTTCTGGTATCATCGGAATAGAGGTCGTAGCCCACGGCCTTTTGCAAAGATTTTATGGGATTCAACATCCGTATGGGATAATGAAGCCCTTTTGAGGTGGAAACAATCAGATTATCGGTAGAATCGGTCTTAGTAATCAAAGTAAACCTTTCAAAATCCGCTTCCGAGGATTCTTCGATACGAGGCGCCCATTCCAAAGCGCCGATTCCGTTCAATTCCTTTAAAAAAGGATTGGTAAAGCTTTCGAAAAGTTCTTGGGATATATTCGGTTCGTTTTCAAAAAAGAAGGCCATCGTTTCGATGACCAGGTTTATTTTGTTCAGTTCATCACTTAGTTTCAACTCTGCCTTGGCGACGGTATTATCGACCGTTGCCTTGTTCCTCTCTTGATAGGTTTTATTGATGGAATAGAAAATGAATACCGTGATGGCAATGCCAATAATTTTGACCGTCGCATATTTGAATATTTGGGACTTCGTCATAAGTCCTGCAAGTTAGGCAATTGCCTTATACAACAGGGACAGATTAATGGCTTTAAAAAAGAGGGTTTTTCTTAATAAAATTTTAGGATTTGATTCTAGGGTACCGAAATCAAGATTGCTTCGCTAACGGTCAGCAACGAAACGCTCATCGACGGGCATCACAGTGCCACAATTGTCACAGGTACGCAATTCTTTCGAGCCATAGAAATGTTTGAAGTGCCCTAAAAAGTCCTTTTCGATGTCATTTAGTGTAAAATAGGCTTCATAGAGTTTGCTATTACAATTGTCGCAGAACCAAAGCAGGCCGTCGTCGACGTTCATATCAGCTCGTTTGCGTTCGATGACCAGGCCGATACTACCTTCATGACGAACTGGTGAATGGGGCACCTTGGCCGGGTGCAGGTACATATCGCCCGGGCCGAGATCAAAGGTCTTTTTTCGCCCATCTTCCTGAATATGAACTTCGATCGTGCCTTCCAATTGATAGAAAAGCTCTTCGGTCTCGTTGTAGTGATAGTCTTTTCGGGCATTGGGCCCGGCTACTACCATCACGATATAATCGCCGGCATCTTTGTATAGGTTTTTATTGCCTACGGGCGGTTTTAACGTATCGCGGTTTTCGGCGATCCATTTTGTGAGGTTGAAGGGGGGCGTTATCGGCATGGTGGAAAAAGTTTATGAGTTTATAGGTTTAGTAGTTTATCAGGTGCACTGAAAAATGCCAAACCATAAACAGTTCTTCCAAATGTATAAAAATTTAATCCTGCCATTTGGTAATTCGGGGATTTTGAGAAATTTATTTCTTTCTTTCCCAAGGCAAAATTACCACGCATAGTTGTAACTACGGTTGCTAATTTTAACGAAGGGAAAGGTAAAAAGCAAAGACACAAAAACCCAAATTACCAAATGGCAGGAGTATGTCCCTACCGATAAAAAATTTGCGTAAAGTAAAGTGTGCCGTCCGCATCTTTCTTGACACTTACGGCGGTATGGGTGAAATCGTCTTCAATGGTCCGTTTATGCTTGGCGCTGTTCAACCATCCTTCAAAAGCTCCCGTGGCTGTGGCATAGTCTTTTGCAACATTTTCCGCTACGAATACCGCATTTACCTCAGTAGAAATATCGGAGGCCCTGACGGTAAAGTTGTCGTGATTGATAGCTTCCTTGGCAATCATGTAATCGGTATGGGCATTAGCGTGCCGATAGGCAACCGAGTTGAACTGCAGCCCGTTCCTTCCCAACGAAATCCGATGGTCGTTGACCGCGTTCAATAATTCCTGTTCTACTTCCGTTACGTTCTGGCTCTCGACGATATTCAACGGTTCATCGGACTCTTTTGTGCAAGAGTCCAAAATACACACGAATACGGCGAGGGCAACTAAGTGCATCCTCATTTTCATACAAAGTTCTATTTGCAAGTAGGCGTGTTCCGGGAAAGTAGGTGCGAGGAATGGGGTTCTCGTGTTCTCGATGTCGATGCGGGGAAACATCCATAAGGCTAATATTGAAAAAATTTCGCGGACTATCCTTTTATATTGTTTTTTTTCGTTGAAATACCTATTTCTTGGATTTTCGGATTAAACCATTCAGATAATAATCCGCTATCATTTTTCGTTTTAATAGCAGATTATAGTCCTGACGACAGCGTTGAGTAAGGCGATAATAAGCTCTTGACCTCTCTTGTTAGAGGTCAATGGCCGATTTTTCTGTCAGCTTTCCCATTTACCCAAAGCACAAATGCCATTTACAAAGCTATTCCTCCAGTCCTGTTAAAGTAATCTGGGGTTCGGTGTGGTAGGTGTGCCTTTTCCAAAAGCGCAATAAAAAGTCGATATCCTTCAATAGCTTTCGGTTCATCGGATTCTCGAAAAAAAGCAGTTTATCCTTAAAATTATAGAGGCAATATTCGGCGAGTTCTTTCGAGATTTCTTCGGATGTCAAGATATAATAAACATCTTCGTCACTTTCTTCGGGATTGAAGTATGGGTTGTTCGTTGCTGGAAATGCACTGCTGCAATTGAAGGCCATTTCGATACCGCTTTTAGGGTTGAAAAAAACGATCGCGACTTCAAACTCTTCAGAAAAATCGAAATCAAGTTTGGTCTGGCCTTTCAAAAAGCCTTCCTTTTTGCTTCTCATGTGGGCATTCTCAATTTCTTGGTCGGTCAGGTTAAGGCTTTCGATGTAGAAGTTGTTATATCCCGTAATAAAATTTTCCATTTGATCGGTTTTCATAAACGCGATGGGCGAGGCGTTGTTGAAACCGAGAAATGCCCTTTCCTGTTTTTTTAGGATGTCGGCCGTTTCCTTGCGTTCAAAATCCAAAAAAGCCACCTGCCGCCGGGATGGTACGGAGTTTTTCTCGTTCAATATCAGATGGGCATTAAAATCTTGAATATAATGAACGCCGGAGAACCACCATTCGTCTTTCCAACGTACGATACCCATAAATAGAATGGTGTCGATTTCTTTCAAGGCCGTATAATGGTCGAAAGACGCTTTGGTTAGCGCAAATTTCTTTCCGGACGCTACGTGTTCCAGATGTATCGTTTTTTCGTTTTGACCTTTGTACAAAAAGAAACCGCTAATGCGTTGGGAAATGCAACGGATATCGGAATTTAAGGGATGTTCCCCGCCTGCAAGACCCGCAAGCCACTCCGTAGCGCTCAGCGCCAATAAACGGGTACGGGTCTTGAAATAAAAGGCATCCCTGTTCTCTTGAAGATAGGGCAGTAGGTTGCTATTTTTCTTGTGCTTTTCAAAAATTTCCTCTTCTTCGGCAATCATGTCGAGTGCGGTGTCGGGATAGAACAAGTAGGTGCCCAGCAAAACCGTTTCAACGATACTGCGGATCTTGTAGTAATCAGTCTCCCTTTCATCGATTTTATAATAGGGATACAAAGCCTCGTTTTCGGGGGCATATTCGTATTCCCTGTCGAAGATGTCCATCACCTTTTTGGCAAAAACAGGAAAGACCTTGTGGTGGGGTAGTGCGAAATCACGCTGTTGCACGGTGTTGAGAAAATACCATGACAAAAATGTGACATCTGCCTTATTGATCTCGTCTTCAAAATATGTTCTCGTATTGTAAAAGGGTAGCGGTTTGTCATATAGCGCTTTATGCGCTTTTCTGAGGGTATTGAAAATGTCCGTACCTGAAATGACATCCTCAAAATAGGAAACCAGAAAACAACAGAGCATATTTATCTCGGTTTCATCCAAATAAAGTCGGAACGCCAAAAAATCCATATTCTTAATAATGGACTTTATATCATTGGCCATTTTAAGATAGTAGGTATCGGTAGGTTTATGCGATTCATAAGGCTTGAGTTCTAGCCAATCTTTTATGAAAATTTTTTTCTTCATTTTCTTCTGAAAGGGTACGCAGGTTTTTCTAATAGGTGACTGTTAAATCCTAATACTCTTCTTCTCCATAATAGGTTCCTTTAAAACATGGTCGAAAACCAACGCCCCAATTTCCTTAATAGGCTCATAAAGCACGGATTGCTCCATGTTTTCATCCTTCACCAATCCGGCCGAAGTGTTGACCCTGTCGAAGAACACCAAGAGTGCCCCAAGTATTACGGCTACCTTGACGACCCCGAAGATGCCACCGGCCAATCGGTTCAGCCATCCGAGCATGGCGAAACTGGCGATTTTGGTCAGTAGTTTGGCCAGAACACTAACGATAATAACAATCAGTATAAAAGTAATGACGAAAGCGGTCAGGTTGATGTAACGCTCTTCCCAATCCATATTTTGGGAGAGATAATCCCCGGCGTAATAGGAAAAACGGATGGCACCGTAGATTCCGGCAATCAAGGCCACAATCGAGGCGAGTTCGATGATAAGTCCGTTTTTAAGGCCTTTCCATAGGCCCCAAACGAGCAATACTCCCAAAATGATATCCAAGAAGCTCATCGGCGATGTGTTTGAACAAAAGTAGCATTTTGATTTGTACCTTTGATGCTTTTAGGGCAAGGCTTCATTTTTCGGATAGGCGGGCGCGATCGAATGTCAGGTCAAGACCTTCTACAAAACTTTGAAAAACGGAGGTACTGGGATATTTATCCAGTTTTCAATAAATTATGTCAATGATAGCACCTTGACCAGGCTCAATACAGGGGCAGTTGAGATTGGATTCAAAAGGAACGTTAGTAACATGGCAAGAGACGAACAACTAAAAAAACACTGGGAAGAATTGGTAGAAAAGCTTTCCGCCCAATTTGCCGACGGCGATCCTTTAGAACTGGACGCCATTATCTACTTGGTCGGTGTTCAAGAACTCGGCCAACACCATAGAACATTCAAAAAAGACCACAAGCTCGACCTGATGCATATCGCCATCTGCCGCCTGTTGGAGCCCTACGGCTACTACGAATTCGAGTTTTTTGATGAAGATGGATGGCCACATTACACGACCAAGGAAGAATTGCCGGCCTTAAAGGCAGGGGAACAGTCGGTATTGATGAAGGAGGCAATCGTAGGGTATTTTTTGGAAAGGGAGTATATACATTGATTTTCAAGATAATGACCGCTAAATTACCATACTACGCCGTAATCTTCACCTCTACCCGCGCCGAGGGCGACAACGGCTATGCGGGAATGGCGCTGCAAATGGAAGAACTGGCCCAAGAACAACCGGGTTATATGGGCATCGAAAGCGCACGGGGCGATATCGGCATCACTGTCAGCTATTGGGAAAGTTTGGAAGCTATTTCCAATTGGAAAGCCAATGCGGACCATCTTGTTGCCCAAAGAAAAGGGAAGATCGAATGGTATACTTGGTACAAGGTTCGAGTCTGTTTGGTGGAGCGGGAGTATGATTTTGGCAATAAAAATGTCTTCTAAAGCCGATGGCTTCTATTTGTCCCTAAGGGGGAAACTGTATTTCCCTAATCAAAAATTCCGAGGGCAAGACGAATCAAGTAGTGCTTAAACTGGCCCATACCCAACCGGGGACCGAGGTCTATTGGTATCTCGACAAGACATTTCTTCGGCAGACCCAGAATTTTCATGAAATCGGGA
>NZ_JBGTHY010000293.1:0-10575 GCF_041745955.1 Pricia sp. | reverse complement strand
GGCATTGAAGTAGTCAACTACCTCGTGAATGCCGTTTTGGTTAATCCCGATTCAGAAGTACAGAAAGCATTATCGATCGAAAAATCCAAAAAAGTCTGGAAACTGGAAAAAATAAGGGGGTCCAAGGATGCCAAATATCTCTACTCTGTTTCCTATTTTCACCCAAGAATCGGTATCACGGGCGATGACAATTTTAAAAGGCCCCTTTACGAGCTATTGGAGCAGGAGCACGATGTTATTGTCGCTACCTCAAAGGAAAAATTGAGGGCGATAAAAGCCGATAGCAAAATTGCCGCTATGCTCGGCCTCGATAAGGGTATGGCAATATTAAGAAGGGAAAGGTTGGTCTTGGACGTTGGCGATAGACCCGTGGAATACAACATCGTTTTCTACCATACCGACCATTTCACCTATGACATCGATATTAAGAGGGAGCTTTGATACTAAGTCACTCCCTATTAAACAGACAGACCTTTAGTGTTTTAGATTCAAACAGGAGTGTATTTCTTTCAGAATGTAAGGATGGAAAACGAAATCGTAGTGGGTATCGACATCGGCGGAAGTCATATCACCAGTGCTGCCGTTGACCTTCACAAGCTTAAAATACTACCCAATACCAGTTGTTCGGTCAAAGTTGACAACAAGGCCTCCAAATCGGTTATTTTTGAAAGCTGGAGCCGGACCATTAACGGGACTATTGCCAAAGCGGAAATCAAAGGCAAGGTCAAGCTCGGTTTTGCCGTTCCGGGACCCTTTCATTACAAAACTGGGACCGCTATGTTCGGCGGAAACGATAAATATGAAAAATTATACGGCGTATCCATCCCCAAGGAACTTGAAAAATACTTGAAAAGTCAAGAGGTGGAATTCCGGTTTCTAAACGATGCGATGGCCTTTGGCGTCGGGGTCTCTACCGTGGGAAAGGCCGAAAATTATCGTAAAATCATCGCCATCACCCTGGGTACCGGTTTTGGTTCGGCTTTTATTGATGAAGGTATTCCCCAACAAAGCTCAAAAGATGTTCCCAAAAACGGATGGCTATGGGACAAGCCTTTTAAACAAGGTATAAGTGACGATTATTTTTCAACCCGATGGTGTATTAAAAAATATCAAGAACTTTCATCAAGGCAAGTTGAGGGGGTTAAGGAAATCGCCCAGGCGAACGACCACCATTCTCAAGCCCTTTTCGAAGAATTTGGTACAAACATGGCCGAATTTATGCTTCCCTTTCTAAAACAATATCGGCCCGAGCTCATGGTTCTGGGAGGAAATATATCTAAAGCCAGCGACCTGTTTTTACCAGCCCTGAGTATAAAAATTCAGAATTCAGGACTAAAAATAGAATTTGAAATATCGCAACTCATGGAAGATGCCGCGATTATTGGTAGTGCCAAATTGTTCGATGCGGATTTTTGGAATCGGATAAAAGTAACTCTTAATTTCGACAATAATCAAATGCTTGAATAATTGGTACTTTTAATTTCCAATCGAAATTCAATTTAAAAAAATGATCAGAAAAACGGGCGGAATCAACTATCCATGGCTAAAAATGATTTGGGATAGTGCCCAAACCATCAACAAAGTAATTCTATATGACCGTCCAAATTTAAATACCCATGCCGCCGTAGGAACCCTATACTTTAGCGACGGCTCACAAATCAGCGTTACCGCACTTCCTAACGTCGGTGCCGCTATAACATTCTGATTTACCAATAAAATAGTGAACTGGATTCGCTTTGGCGGAACAATTACCTTGAAACCTATCCGCCGAAAAGCTGGGATTAAAATTAATATATAGTTAACGAGTATTCCCCTATGCCCTCCAGAATAGTTTTTTGAACGATTAGGAATCATCCAAACGAAGACAGATAATATATTTTCTGATAAAAAAGTTAATAGTTTATTAAATAATAATATAATTTTATATATATTTGGTTATGTATGGACATATTAACATTAAAAATAATCTGATGTTGATATTTAAAATGGTAATAAATTTCGATGTCATAATTATATATTGTTCCATAATGTAGATAGCCGATTACGACAAGGGAAACCTTTGCTTTCCAGACGGAGCAAGCAGGAAAAAATTAGAATTTCAAAAAATCAGAAGAAATTTGAGTCTAGTTATAACTTCAAAAATCTAAATATATAAACACACCTTTAATAAATACGACAAGTGATGGACAAATAGTACAAACTATTTAAAAATTTAAAACGCTTTTTAGCGCCAAAACCAATTATAACTATTTGTCGCAAATAACCAAAATCAACCCTGTCAATCAACTAAATAACTTTCAAATTATGAAGTCAAGCGCTACTTTTTACGACCAGTGTCGAATGGCAATTGCCAGATTGTTGCTGGTTGTTACCTCTCTAATGTGTACCTATGCAATGGGTAATGAGATGTCGCCAAATAGAACAAATCAATTATTTTCAGCCATATCTATCCTATCTGTTGCAGAGGTTTCAAGTGACAACCTTCAAACCCAAATTACAGGAACAGTCAATGATGAGTCGGGTGTTGGTTTACCGGGTGCGTCAGTTGTAGAAAAAGGAACCACCAATGGAACCCAGACTGATTTTGATGGCAAGTATACCCTAAACGTATCCGAAGGAGCGACCTTGGTCTTTTCGTACATCGGTTTTGGCACCCAAGAAATTGTTGTAGACAGTTCTACAATGATTGATGTGGTACTCACAGAAGATGCCGCTTTTTTAGAAGAGGTGGTGGTAATTGGCTACGGAACACAAACTAGGGCCGAGGTAACCAATGCGGTTTCACAACTAGAGGGTCCGGTCCTAAAGCAGACGCCCGCTATTTCAACATCTAATGCGCTTCAGGGACAAGTGCCCGGGCTCTTCGTAGTTCAGGGTTCTGCCGCCCCTGGTTTTGATGATTCGGAATTAAGAGTACGTGGTTCCAGTACCTTTAACGGTAATGTTCCGGTACTGATAGTTATAGATGGGGTCGCAAACAGAGACCCTGATGGTCTTAACCGTATAGATGGTGCAGATATAGAGAGTATATCGGTACTAAAGGATGCCTCTGCCGCCATTTACGGTGCGCAAGCTGCCGGTGGGGTAATTTTGGTAACCACAAAACGGGGTACTGAAGGTAAGGCGAAGTTTCAGTACAATTTTGATCAAGGTTTTTCAAGACCTATCGGCAAGTTGGGCACTGCAAGTGCTGTTGACTTTATGAACATTAACAATACTTCTGATGAGTTGGATAATAGACCGCTTGGTTTCCCCCAAGAATTGATCAATAATTTCCAAAATGGCACAAGAGAATCTACGGATTGGTGGGATGAAATAATAGGAGGTAGGGCTTTGTTGCAAAACAGACATTCGCTCAATGTTCGTGGAGGCTCGGAAAGAGTAAAATATTTTACTTCAATTGGGCACGCTAGACAAGGGGCACTGGCTGTCAATGATGATAAAACCCAATTGCGCCAATACAACCTCCGTTCAAATTTAGACGTAGTGGTAAGTGATAACTTCAGTATACAATTTGATATTCACGGAAGACGTAAATTCACACAAGCCCCTCAAGGGGATATTGGTGGTGTTGGTAACCAGCTTGGTGTAACAAGCCCCTTGTTGCCAGCCTTCATTATCGGAGATTCTGATTTTCCTGCATCCGGTTTTTCAGAATTCAACCCTGCGGCAAGGGTTACAAGCCCTGGTTATCGGAGATTCAATCAAGACGTATTTAATGCGAATCTCAATTGGGACTTAAAAATGCCATGGTTGTTAGATGGACTTTCATTTAAAGGCTTCGCGGCATACGACCACGTTTACAATGTGAATAAAGAATTCAATTTTACTTGGTTCTGGTATGAACTTAGTCCTGATGGGGAGGTAGTGGAAAGACCATCAAGAAGTATTGAACCGCCGGGACTTACGCAATTCTTTGGTCAACAAAGTCAGACTACGGTGAACTTTAGGTTCGAATATGAAAAAACTTTTGGAAAGGATCATGATCTAAAAGCATTTGTGGCTTATGAACAGAATGAAGGAGCTTTTAATAACTTCAGCGCAGGTAGGCTTAATTTTGAATCTGCGGCCCTTGATGAATTATTTGCGGGCAGTCTTAACCAAGATGACTGGATTACCGATGGATCTGCCTCAGAGACCTCTAGGCAAAATTATTTTGGCAGGGTGTCATATTCTGCATTTTCAAAATACCTTTTTCAGTTTAACTTTAGATATGATGGCTCAAGTATTTTTCCAAAAGAAAACAGATTTGGATTCTTTCCTGGAGCCTCCGCGGGATGGCGTCTTTCAGAAGAATCATTTATGCCAGAGGTATTCAGTGACTTAAAACTCAGGGCCTCTTGGGGTATATTGGGTAATGACAGGGTTGCTCCGTTCCAATTCTTACAGGCATATAGTCTTCCAAATGGTTTAAGTGGTAACTCGGGAGGAGTTGTTATTGGCGGTCAAGATGCGCAGACATTAATTCCGGGTGTATCTGCCAACCCTAATATTACTTGGGAAAAAACAGAAAGCCTTGATATTGGTTTAGAAGGCTCTTTGTTTGAGGGTAAATTGGGATTTGTCTTTGATTATTTTAAGCAAAACACAACGGATATTTTAGCTCCAAGAAACTCATCGATTCCAAACGTATTTGGTATAATACCTCCGAGCGAGAATATTGGGGAATTTGCAAATGAGGGCGTTGATGCACAAGTAAGCTATAACTACGATAATAGAAGCGGTTTTACTTTGGATATTACCGGCAATTTTACTTTTGCTAGAAATAAAGTGATATTTAGAGATGAAGTTCCCCCGGCCGAAGGTTCTGAGTTTCAAAGGTCTGAAGGTAGGCCGCTTATCGCTCCATTGGTATATCAAGCCACCGGAATATATAGAAGTCAAGAAGATTTAGATACGAATACCAATTATCCCGGTGCAGGATTGGGGAATTTGATTTTTGCAGATTTAAACGGTGATGGCACCATTACCGGGGATGACAGGTATAGATTTGATGCCAAACTTTTTCCAGAAATTCAATATGGTGTAAATATTGTCGCAGGTTTTAAAAACTTTGATTTTAGTATGTTGCTTCAAGGTGCAGGTAGAGTGAAAAAGCCCCTCAATAATGAATTTGCTGCATCTGGTGGCGGTAATAATTTAAAGTATTATGTCGATAGAACTTTTAGCTTAAGTAATACGGAGGCCGAATTTCCAAGAATAGGAAGAACAGGGCTAGATGCCGGTAATACTAGTGACTTTTGGTTCAGGAATGCAGATTATTTGAGGATAAAGCAAATGCAGCTTGGTTTTAACCTTCCAGATGGCGCTTTGGAGAAAATGAATGGTTTAGAAAGCTTTAGGCTCTACATAAGTGCAACGAATATATTGACAATTTTTGATGCCCTAGGTGAATTTGAGCTAGGTGATCCAGAGTTTACCAACAGTTTCAGTTTTCCACAATTGAGTACTATTAATTTAGGATTTAACTTAGGTTTTTAAAATTATAAATATGAAAAGTTTAATAAAAAAAGCTGGGCCATATGTAACATTGACAGTAATGTCCGGTGTTATGATTGTTTTAAATTCTTGTAATGATGATATACTGGAATTAACGCCTTTGGATCGTATTAGTGAGGTAGCAGTTTTTACGGACGAGGCGTTCTTGACGAATTATGTCAATGGTAATTATCGAGGTATTCGCCAACATTTTGAGCCAGATGCAGGAGGATATATCGGGCTGACCGATATTGGTACGTTCCAAGATGAAACATTACAATACAATTCTTCGGCCATACCCTATAGAGAAGGTAACCTAACACCTGATTTAGTTGAAGTTTTTACCAGAGGTATTGGTAACGGCGGGGTATTCGATATGTGGCAAAACTCTTACGGATTTATTAGAAGAATAAATGTCTTTTTTGAAAATACAGAAGGGAATGAAGATTTAAATGCAGACCGTTTAAGAGTATTGAGCGGTGAATCTGCCTTTCAAAGGGCCTACATCTATTTTGAACTGCTTAGACATTTTGGTGGTGTACCTTTATTGACCAGTTCTGTTGCGCTTGATGAAGCAGAAGCTACACCGGTTGCGCGTGCCTCCTATGATGAGGTGGCCCAGTTCGTATTGGATGAATTGGACCGGAGCGCACAACTTTTGGCGGGGGAGGATATGGAAACCGGTAGGGCCAGTCAGGCCGCAGCACTTGCGTTAAAGGCAAGAATGTTGATGTACATGGCCAGTCCTTTGAACAACCCATCGAACGATGTTTCAAAATGGCAAGCGGCAGAAGCGGCACACGAAGCTGTTTTTGTGCTAGGTTTTAGTTTGCACCCAGATCACGTACAAGTGCAAAGAGAGCCAATCAAAACGGATGAAGTTATTTTTGGACGGGAATACACCATTCAAAACGGAACGGAGTCACAGGCTTTTGGTATTGCTTGGGGCTATAATTACGATTTTTGGCCTGCTGGTTTTGATGCACAACAAAAACAAGTGCCCACACAGCGATTTGTAAATATGCATCAGATGACCAATGGGGAATACCCCTATTTGGATGAAAACTTTACCTTAAATCCGGCTTCTGGCCATGACCCCCAAAACCCGTTTGTCGATAGGGATCCCCGTTTCTATTTTAATATTTTGTATCCAGGTGCCCCTGTTAATATAATAGATGGTGGTAGAACTACCGAAAGAACTTATGAATATTGGGAAGATGCCAATCCAGGAATCCCAAATGAAAACCCTGATAAGGTAGACCCTATCAACGGTCAGGACTTATTCGATTTTGGACGGGATTCTAGACAATATTGGATTGATGGCCGTACCCCATTTCATTGGGATATTCAAACAGGCTATATCTTTAATAAATTATTGGATTTCACGGGCCCCAGGGCAGATTTTCAGTATGATTATAATAATGTGACCACATTTATAAGATTATCTGAAATGTATCTTAATTATGCAGAAATACAAATTGCTCTAGGTAATGACGAAGAAGCAAGAACTTATATTAATTTTATAAGGGCGAGACCATCGGTCAATATGCCCCCTATTACCGCTAGTGGAGCGGAACTGGTGGAAGTATACAGAAAGGAAAGGGCAGTAGAACTTGTTTTGGAAGATCATAGATTCTGGGATTTATTACGCTGGAAGGCTGGTCCTGGAAACATAGATATTAATCCTGTTAATGGCTTGACATCGGTTACCAGAGATTGGTCAAACGGAGGGCAATTTCGTTTTGAATATGGGCCTATTGTAGAACAGAGGGAACCATGGCCGGGAGATTTTTATTATCTGTTGCCGATACCAAGAGATGAAATCAATAGAACTGGCATTGAACAAAACCCCGGTTACCAATAGACGATTATTAAGGTTTATTTAAGTACATTAAGCACTGATATGAAAATATCGGTGCTTTAAGTATTGAGAATATCGTAACGTGAAATTCATAAGAAAATGGGTATGTTTTTAAATCTATATGGGTACAAATACTCATACATTTTTCTTCTTTCAAGCTTCCTTTTGTTAAGTATTGGTTGTTCCGAAACAACAAGTAATCCGAACGGAAAGTTGTTTGAAAAAATAAGTGCCGGCGATTCTGGAATTCAATTTAACAACTTGCTTCAAGAAAATGATTCCGTAAATTATTTCAATTATATACAGATATATATGGGAGGTGGTGTGGCTATCGGCGATGTTAATAACGATGGTCTGCAAGATTTATATTTTACGGGAAATATGGTGGATAATAAGCTCTATTTGAACAAAGGTAATTTTGAATTTCAGGACATTACAGTTACAGCAGGCGTTGAAGCGGACAATCGTTGGGTTACAGGGGTAACCATGGGAGATGCCAACCAAGACGGCTGGCTTGATATTTATGTCAGTGTTTCCGGGAAATGGCAGACCACTAAAAATTTGCTTTATATCAATGATGCCAATGAAACCGGAAGTCCAACGTTTACTGAGATGGGCGAAAAGTTCGGTGTCGCCGATCAAGGTAACAGTACGCAAGCCGTTTTCTTTGATTATGACAGGGATGGAGATCAAGACCTCTACGTGTTGAATTATCCAATTAATACGGCCGGACAAAACATGCAGAAATTTAAGTACTATCAGGAAAATAATGTGCCATATAAAGATAGTGATAGGTTGTATCAAAATAATGGCGAACGATTTACAGATGTCACCGAAGAAGCCAAATTATCTAAATACGGTTTATCGCTTGGGGTATCTGTTGGGGACTATAACCAAGATGGATGGCAAGATCTGTATGTATCCAACGATTTTGTGACCCCGGACTATTTTTTGATCAATAATCAAGATGGTACGTTTAGCGATCACAATTTAGAGCTTACCAAACACACATCCTATTTTGGAATGGGTACGGATGCGGCGGACTTCAATAACGACGGATATCTTGATTTTTTTCAGGCGGATATGCTTCCTAGCGACAATAGAAGATCAAAGGCCAATATGGACAGTATGGACCCAGATAGATTTCACCGTATCGTTGAAAATAATATGCACCACCAATATTCTGCAAATATGCTACAGCTTAACATGGGGTTGGACGGCAATGGGTTACCCCTATTTTCCGATGTTGCCCGCTTGTCGAATGTACATTCTACGGACTGGAGTTGGGGTCCTCTTTTTGCCGATTTTGATTTTGATGGATATAAGGATTTGGTGGTCACGAATGGCATACGTTATGAAATCAATAATAAGGATTTCTTTATTGATCTTGGCGACTTTGATTTGGAAACCACTGATTTATTGGCTTTGAACAATAAAATGCCATCTGAAAAAATACCTAACCAGATTTATAGGAATTCCGGAAACTTGCAGTTTGAAGAGGTAACCGAGGCATGGGGACTTTATGAAAAAGGCTTTTCAAACGGTTCTGCCTATGGTGATCTGGATAATGATGGTGATTTAGACCTTGTAATCAATAATCTGAACGATCCAGCTAGCGTATTTAAAAATAAGGCCGTTGAAAATGGTTTAGGAAATTTTATTAAAATTAAATTTAAAGGTCCCGATACTAATCCCTTTGGTATTGGCGCAAAAGTTTGGGTCTCTACACTAGAAAATGAGCAATATCAAGAACTAACAATGACCAGGGGATTTCAATCCTCCGTTCCTGCCGAATTGGTTTTTGGTCTAGGTGATAGCGAAAGCATCACGAATATTAAGGTGGAATGGCCCAATGGCAACACCTCTCTTTCAGAAAATGTTGAAGCGAACATAACTCAGGTATTTAATTATACAGCGTCTATTAAAGCTAAGAATCTTGCAGAAGAAAAAATTACCTTGTTCAAAGATATTACCGATGAGACAGGTATTTCCCATAAGCATGAGGAAAACGTATTCGATGATTATAGATACCAAGTCTTACTACCACATAATATCTCCGAATACGGTCCTGCTCTGGCTGTTGGAGATATCAATAATGATGATTTAGATGATTTTTACATTGGGGGTTCTTATGGAAATATAGGATCATTATATATCCAACAAAAAGATGGAAAGTTTAAGGAGAAAATGGAAATTCCTTGGGCCGACGCTAAATTTCAAGAAGACACCAGTGCCATTTTTTCAGATGTCAATGGAGACGGTCTTCTAGATCTATATGTCGTTAGCGGTGGAAACGAATACCCTGCAGGTCATCAGGCCTATCAAGACCGATTGTACATGAATTTAGGCGAGGGCAAGTTTGCCGAATCCAAATCTGCGCTGCCCATCGCTACAGAGAGCGGTGGCTATGTTACTTCGGCGGATTATGACAATGATGGCGATGAGGATCTGTTGGTTACCGGGAGAATTGTACCAAGAAACTATCCTAAAGCACCCAAAAGCGTTATTCTTAGAAATGATAGTCGCGATAATAGCGTAAAATTTACCGATGTTACCTCGGAGATAGCGCCCAGTTTAGACAGTTTAGGTATGATCACTAAGGCAAAGTGGCTCGACTTGGATAACGATAATGCGCTTGACCTGATTTTGATAGGAGAATGGATGTCCATTACGTACTTGAAAAACAGCGATGGAAAGTTTGTTGACAGAACGGAACAGGCGCAACTAGCGAACACACAAGGTTGGTGGTACGGTATGGGGGACAGTGATTTCGACGGCGATGGTGATACTGATTTCATATTTGGAAATCTAGGGTATAACTATAAGTACAAAGCAAAAAAAGGAGAACCGTTTACCCTATATACCTATGATTATGATGGGAATAAAAATGAAGATTTGGTCTTATCCTATTATCAGGACGGGGAACAATATCCCGTTAGGGGTAGAGAATGCTCGTCCCAACAAATACCGGCTATCAAAAAAAAGTTCAAAGACTATAATTCTTTTGCCGAAGCTAAGTTAGTTCAAATCTATTCCAAAGAGCATTTAGAAAAGTCGACTAAATTTGCTGTTGAGGATTTCGGTAGCGCCTACGTTGAGAATTTAGGAAATGGCACTTTTAAATTAAGAAGATTGGACTTGCTTGCCCAATTATCTTCATTAAATGACTTTACGACGGGTGATTTCAATAATGATGGTCATACGGATGTACTCGCCGCTGGAAACCTATATGGATC
>NZ_JBGTHY010000292.1:0-2482 GCF_041745955.1 Pricia sp. | reverse complement strand
TTGGGCGCTCGGGGCCTGCGATCGCTCTGTGAGGCTATTTTTACCGATGCCATGTTCGAAATGCCCAGTACCGATGACACCGAGTTCAAGGTTACGAAGTCTTATGCCGAAGATAAGCTGTCGTATGAAACCATCAAGAAGTTGAAGGCCGTATCTTAACTAGACCACTTTCTCTTTTTCGTTTCTGACCGCTTGTTGTGTGACCAATCGCAACAGATCTAAACAGACTTTTTGAATGACCTTTTCGTCGGTATACATAGTGTGGCCAAAACCTTTGATCAACTCCCCTTTCACACCCGCTTCATCGTACCAAACGGATTTGGGCCGGTAGATATCATTGTCACCGAACAGCGCAGTGGTAGGGCATTCAGGACTTTTGTTCTCGATGCGGATACGGGTCGATGAGACCGTATAAAGCGATTTCATGGGCAGCCCCATAAGATTAGCCTTCCAAGCGACCGTACCGCCCGTACTAAAACCTAGATAGTGTGCCGGTTCTTTTTCCTTTTTTAAAAGATGCATGGCGGCAGTCTCGATACCCCCATTTACGAAAGCCCGATGAATATTTTCCTCAGTATGTACCAGCACGTCCAGATGCGCCAGTTGCTGGCAATCATAAAAGGTGATGTCGAAGTGTTGTTGTAGATATCCCAGATAAGAAGTAATCCAGAGTCCTTTTTTTACGCCCCACATATCGGATACGATTACAAGTCTTTCTGCCATAATGATACGTTTAGATTAGCTTATATTCCCACCTTTTATACCTTGGGGAATATGTTCGGTAAAGTTTGAACAGCTAATCTCTACATTTAACTACAAATATCCGCAATTATTTGTTCATATGTTGCAATTCTTCGATGTCGGCACTATTAGAACCTTAAAATTCCCAATCCAATCGGCTATCAGAATTTTGTTACTGCCAAAAAATACGGTACGGACGCATTCTTTTTCAAGTGGGACTTTTGTGTCCAAAACACTTGTTAAAATATTGCTAAAATTTTTTCCCGATGGCTATTCCTACCATTGGTGAAAATTTCACCTTGATTGATGTATTACCCTTCTTACCCCCACTTCCGGTAAGGATTGGGGAGAAGTCCGCTTTCCATAGCCAATCCCCATTCCTACCGAAATATCTTCGAAAACCTATCGAAGCTATACCGTTATGCCTGCCCCGGTGTCCGTTTTTAAAATCCTCGGCAACGTTTATCCATGTATAGCCCAATCCGGTCTCCAAATAATTTCGGCCGGTCAAATTGAACAGATATCGTACCCTGATAGGGACACTCAACCTTATGTCGGGAAGATTTTGAAAAACTCCCTAAGGGTCATCCCTGTCGCTATATTCTTCTAGCACGGCAGCCCCGAAACCAAGTGAGACGCCGAGACCGGCCTCCTTCGAAAGCTGTCTTTCATAATTCACGGAGCCGCCTTGGGCATTGCCCGCAAGTTCAAAAAATATGGCATTTTTTTGTCCAAGCCCCTCGTGGGCATTAGTAAGGGTCAGAATTAAAATAAGGCTTCGTATGATTTGAACCTTGCCAAAAACGAAACTGATTACAATTGATCGCATTTTTCAAGTTTTAAAATTTACCCAAACCGTTTTAACTCTGGTTCATTCGGAGCAATTCTTCGATGTAGTCCCTTTTATTTGATAATCTAGGAATCTTATGTTGCCCGCCCAGCTTATCCTTAGATTTCAACCAATCGTAAAATAGCTGCTGCCGCGCTACATGCACCATAGGCATTTTCAGGGTTATGTTATTGTACCGTTTCGCCTCATAATCAGAATTAAGTGCTTTTAGGGCATTGTCGAACATTTCGATAAAATAATCGAGATCCCCAGGCGGTCTTCGGAACTCGATGATCCATTCATGGGCTCCTTTTTCGTTGCCTTTCATAAATATCGGTCCGGCAGTGTAATCCTTAATTTCCGCAGCGGTTTTTTGACAGGCCCTCTTCAAAGCCTCCTCGGCGTTTTCGATGATAAGCTCTTCGCCGAATACGTTGATATGATGTTTGGTCCGGCCCGTCACCTTGATACGATAGGGATCGGTCGACGTGAATCGCACGGTATCACCGATCTGGTAGCGCCAAAGTCCCGCATTGGTCGTAATAATAATCGCGTAGTTCGTGTGCATCTGCACTTCCCAGAGCGGAATCGCCTGTTGCGCGGCGGTGCCAAAATCGCTCATGGGCATGAATTCATAGAAAATACCGTAATCGAGCATCAACAGTAGTTCATCGGAATTGTTCCGGTCTTGAATGGCAAAAAATCCCTCTGACGCGTTATAAATTTCGTAATACCTGAAATTTTTTCGGGGAAACAGTTTACGGTATTGTTCTTTATAGGGATTAAAACTTACCCCTCCGTGAAAATAGACCTCGAGATTTTCCCAGACCTGAAAAATATGATCCTTTCCGGTTTCCTCGATAATCTGGTTGAGCAGCACCAACATCCAAGAGGGAACACCTGCCAAGCTGG
>NZ_JBGTHY010000291.1:0-9601 GCF_041745955.1 Pricia sp. | reverse complement strand
CGTACTTCACAAAAGATATTTAGACCTACTTCCGACCCGCCGCTGTCCCAACCTTTTTTTGATAGCAAAATAACAACATTCGGAAGTTAAACGGACTGCATAACCGGTCGTGCCTCCCTTTTATAAGTCCTTATTAATTCCAAATATTGAACGCGTATCAGCAACAAAAAAAGGTACAGCGACGGCCTTATGGGAAGTAAATCTAAAACGAGTCTTATGAAATCTTACGAAAACATCAAAAAGGAAGCGGGACTAAAGTTAAAAAAACAAAAAAGGGAAAACGCTCTAGATATAAAATGTAAATCACTTCAAAAAAATATAAACGAAAAACTGTCCGAAGGGTTCGGCAGTCCATTAATTAATCTTTAAATCTTTTATTATGAGTACTTTAAAAAATCATGTACAGTTGATCGGAAACGTTGGCCAGGAGCCACAGATTACGAACCTCGAAAGCGGAAAAAAAGTAGCCCGCTTTTCAATCGCCACGAACGAGTATTACAAAAATGCCAAGGGCGAAAAAGTGCAAAGTACCGAGTGGCACACGGTCATAGCATGGGGCAAGACCGCCGAGATCATCGAGAAATATGCCGGAAAGGGCAAGGAAATCGGTGTGAGCGGGAAACTCAAAAACCGTAGCTATGAGGACAAGGAGGGTATCAAGCGATACGTTACCGAAATAGAGGCCAACGAGATTCTTTTGTTGGGCACCAAAAACGGCAACAATTCTGCGGAGTAACCACAAAAATAAGAGGGCGTAACCGTCTAAAGATGCGTCCTCTTTTTCATTATTAACTTTTAAAATAAAATTACAATGAAAGCACAAGTTAGCGAAATAAAGGAGGGATTGCAACAATTTCACGGATCTGAAATGTTCTTTCAAATCCCGTTGTTGAAAACACGTTACACGAACGGCCTTAAATATCTTGCCGATGAAACGGCCTGTTATTGGCTAATAACCGACACTTCGGTAATCGCCAAAAGTCTGACGAACCGAAGCGGATTTATAACCATCGATTTTAAACGGTTGTCGGAGGATAAACAGGACTATACCGGTCATGAAGCCGTAATTACCTACAGCGATGGCAACGGAAACGTTTTTGAAAAACACGGCTACAATTCAACGGATTTTCCCTTGGATGATCTGCGGTTGTTTTTTGTCAACGATACACTGATGTTGCCGAGCGAATATTAAAATTAAAGAGGGCGTTCCCTTGGAAAGTAGCGCCCTCTTTTTCATCATTCCATCACTCTTAAATAATAGATATAATGAGAAACGAAGTTAACGAAATTAAAATCAGCTATTGCGAAAAATTGGGAATAATAGATTCCAAACCGTTAAGCGCTCCCAACGAGGTGGCCGAATTGCTCTATCAGAATTGGGACAAGGGTACGATAGGCCTGCACGAGACCTTTAAAGTGCTGTTGTTCAATCAGGGCAACAGGGTAAAGGGAGTTTATCAAGCCTCTACGGGCGGCCTGACAGGCACTTTGGTGGATCTACGGTTGCTGTTCGCCGTGGTCCTAAAAAGCGTCAGTACCTCTATAATTATTGCCCACAACCATCCTTCGGGAACTAATCGGGCCAGTGATGCCGATAAAAAGTTGACCCGAAGGATAAAGAAGGCGGCGGAACTATTCGATATTACAGTACTCGACCATTTGATCATTCTGCCCAATGGCGACTATTTCAGCTTCTCGGAAAATGGAATACTTTAAATCCAGACGGACATGATCTATCTAAAATTTCAAGATTTGAGTTTGGAAAAGCAAGAGGAACTTTTACGGGTTTCGAGGGAACACGTTAACTATATTTTTGGCGAATCCATCCGAAAATATGTTGACGAAACGGGCGAGGATTTTGACCGCTTGATTGAAGAGGAAACGATTAAAAATCTGTATTCCTATCAATACATTTTTAGTATTTAAACGACCCAAAACTACGCTCAAGGCCTTTGAATTTCAGAGGTCTTTTTTGTTGTTGAAATTTTCAAATTCCATTATCCGCAGGGATATTGAATTTTTATTGTGGATAATTCCACATTTGAAATTATTGAATCTTAAAAAACCCAGATTGTTTCTTCGATGAAGAAAACGCCATTACTTTTTCAGTAATGGTAGGAATATTTGTCCCGCCGGGCGGGACGAAAAGGAATAGCAAGAGGATAACACGCTGCGCGATGTTAGGCATTCCTTTCCGTTTCCAATCCATTGAAAATAAGTGAGTTGGGTGTTTATCAGGTTTTGAAACCTTGGCAGTCAGTAGCATTTTTCACGGAAAAACCGTCGCAGCCCAACAAAACCAGCAAATTTTTCACGGAAAAATGGACAAGGGATATGAAAAGGAGCGGTTCGAGAGCGTCAGTATAAAGGCATCGGTGGTCAAGAAATTCAGAGGGTATAGCCGGAAAATCTCCAAATCCCAATCGATGACCTTGCTTCTGATGATCGAATTTTTCGAGGACAACGGCATTTCGCCCATCGAACCGATGGGACCAAAAATGCAGACCTTGGAGAGGTTGATCAAGAAACGGATAAACGGGGTCATCGCCATCTTGAAGGATATAGAAAAGAGCCAAACGAAACCGACCGTGGCCATGATGGAATCCCTCTTCAAGGAAGCCGAGCCCAAAAAGAAGCCCCTGATTCTGGAGAAGAAAAATGATGGGGAGAAGCCACCAAAATTTCGGGAAAGAAACCAAATGGAATTATAAAATTGTAGAAATGTACATCACCATCACACCTCAAAAATTAGGTAAAACCTATGCCCAAAGTTCGGCCGGTTTTGTGGGCTATCTGGAAAAGGAAAACCAAGGCTTGGAGCAGGAGAATATGGAACACTTTTTTAACCAGTACGGGGACGAGATTTCCGCTGAGGAAGTCGCTCGTGAAATCGATGGGAACACCGCCAAGCTCAAAAAGAAGGAACCCAAGTTCTATTCCATCACGGTCAGTCCATCAAAATACGAACTGCGAAGATTGGAAAACAGCAGCGAGGATTTGAAGCGATACACCCGCGAGCTGATGAAGGATTATATAAAATGTTTCAATCGGGAAATCAACGGTCGCCCGATTTCCGTTAACGATATAAAATACTATGCAAAAATCGAACATCAGCGCACCTTTAAGGGAACGGACAGACAGGTGCGGGAAAACCAACCCTATGCGACAAAGATACTCCAACTAAAGCACGATATCCGGAAAATAGAACGTGGCGAGGAGATCGGTAACATTGAAAGATTAAAGCTGAAAATAGGCAGGTTGGAACAGAAGGCACCACATCAACAAAATGGCATACGGATTGTCCAGGGAATGCAGAAAGCGGGGAACCAAAGCCACATCCATATTATCGTTAGCAGAAAGGATGCATCCAATTCCTTTAGCCTTTCGCCCGGAAGCAAGTACAAAGCTTCGGAAGTGGAGATGCACGGCAAAAAGGTGGGCCGGGGCTTTGACCGGGACCAATTTTTCGAGCGGGCGGAAAAGACCTTTGACAGGACGTTCGGATATCAGCGCAACTTCGCCGAAACCTATAAGGCCCGGAAGGATTTTATCAAAAACCCTAAAATCTATTTTGCATCCCTAATGAAACTGCCTACCAATGAAAAGACGATTGCATTTAAGGTAATGCGGGAAGCGGGCATCCCGATAATGCCAAGCATACCCGTCAATCAGGCACAACTTACCCTAAAACTTTTCAACAAGCTGCGGCGCGGCGTAGATGTGGCCATCAAATCGAGTTCAATAGGTATTTAAATAAAAGTTATGAAAACCCTCGATTCTTATAGCATATCCCTAATAATCTTCACTGCCAGTACGGTGTTCTATGTATTATACCGAATCGCTAAATACGCTTTTGTTCTTAACACCCTGATAATCGCCGCTATAATGCTCTGGATTTTCCAATCGGCCGAATTGGTGAAGGGATTGCTATACGTATGTTGTCCCTTATTGCTAATGAACACGGTGCTATACGTTTTCCTCCATAAAACCGACGAATCGGCAAATACCGACGAGAAATATCAAGTCAGCTTTAGGACCAGCAAGGGCAATTTTAAGATTGACAATATCAAACGGGGCGCATCGGTCATCGGTTCCGCTGGAAGCGGAAAGACCGAAAGCGTGGTGTACGGGTTTCTGAAGCATTTTAAGAAGTATAAATTCTGCGGTGTCATTCACGACTACAAGGATTTTGAGATTACCGAAATGGCTTATCCGTTGTTCAAGGATTCCGATATCTCGTTTAAAGTGATTTCCTTTGATAAAATCATCCACAGGGTCAATCCCATTGCGCCCCGTTATCTAGAAAACGAGGAGAGTGTAAACGAGGTTTCAAGGGTGTTGATCGAGAACCTCTTGGAACAGCGCGAGTCCGGCACGACCGGAACGACCAAATTTTTCAACGATGCCGCAGAAGGATTGGTGGGCGGACTCATCTGGAAATTGAAAACTTCCTATCCCCAATTCTGCACCTTGCCGCACCTGATCGCTGTTTATCAGCATCTGGACACCAATAGCCTTATCGCCTTTTTGGAAACGAACACAACATCCAGGGCAATGGCGGACGCCTTCATCAGTGGGAAGGATTCCGAACGACAGACCGCGGGGGTCAAAAGTACATTGGCCAATGCCCTAAAGCGGATAAGTACCCAACATATTTTTATGACCCTGTCCGCAGACGAAGTGCCTCTGAATATCAATAATGTAGATAATCCCGCCGTTGTTTCCATAGTGAACAACCCCAAATTTGAGACTTCGTATTCGCCGGTTATCGCCACCATAATACATACGATTACAAAACAGATGAGTGTGCGCAATTCAAATCCTTCGTTTTTGTTGATGGAAGAAGCACCGACCCTACGGTTATTGAATATGCACCGCATTCCGGCAACGCTGCGGAGTTATGACATCGCCACCATCTACGTAATGCAGGACAAGATTCAGAACGATATGATGTACGGCGACAAGGCGAGTAAGGCCATTTTGAGTAATCTTTCCTATCAGTTCTTCGGCAAGGTCAATGACCCGGACACGGCCAAATACTATGAACGTTTTTTTGAGATTGTCAAAGACCTGACCAAAAGCGTAAGCCGCGGCCATAATCTGGACTTTGATACCCGTATTACGACTGGGGAAAAGGAAATCCCAAAGATTAGAGCGGATGTTTTCTTTCGGTTGAAACAGGGCGAATTTATTACCTATGCGGATGGGATGGATAAAAAGGTACAGTTCAAATTACAGAACATCCAAAGGCAGCTTCCCGAAGAATCCAAACAGTATTCGAAAGCTGACTTGGGGGCTAATTTTCAACGGATCTATGACGAGGCGAGGTCAATATTCAAAAATTAACTATAGGTATCTCTATGGCTCATAAATCAAAATTTTCATGCCGGAAACCAACCTTATTCAATATAAAAGAGTTGGAACAATTGGGTTCCGGCATTCTGCGTATTCTGGAACATTATTGGAAGGAGAGTTTCAGTTTTTCCAAAAACTTACTTGGAATAGCGGTTATTGTAAAAGAAGGGCCAGTTGAAAAAGGTGGTCAAGTGAGTGGTCAGATAGGTGGTCAAATCGACAAAGCTGCCGATGGCGCAATTGATAAAATGAATATGCTGACCAAAAGACAGAAACAAATATTAAAACTGGTTTATATGGACAATACAATAAGTCGTGCAGGAATTTCGGAGGTAATACATATTAATGAATCCGCGATACAAAAGCACCTGAACGCCTTAAAAGAAAAAGGTTTCTTAAAAAGAATCGGTGGAACAAGGGGGTATTGGCAAACCGACTTTGAGAGGGATTAGCAAAATTAAAAAATAGCTACCTTCCTCAGAAGGGCACTTCTTCCCTCGGCTTTCGTTCCGTAACCTTCCATTGGCCATCTTCTTTGACCAATTTGAAAATACTGGGTTTTTTCTCATATGACGTTGTGAATTTGACCCAAGCAACTTCGCCGTCCGAGGTGTCATCGATGACCTTAAAATTGGAATCGGAGTTTTTGGCTTCGGCGAACATATCCTGAAGACTTTTAAAGTTGGCGTAACTTTCAGTAGTTGTATATTCCCTTAACTTGGCTTCATCTCCCTGATAAAAACCTTCTACAACAATCTTTGCAGTTTCAGTATGGGACAAATCTTGGTTTCCTGCACAGGCAAGAAAAAGTATTACAAACGAGTAAATAACCAATTTTTTCATAGCGTTTCTAATTTGGGTTATTGATATATCTGTGCGAAATCTTCATTTTTAGGTTTCGTTCGCCATTCTTCTCGTTGAGTTGCAATATAGCTCTTCGGTCATCACTGATCGAGAATTTTGACAGCACGTAAATCATTCTTACGGTTTCGTTCTCGGCTATTTTGGAAGGTCGGTTAAAGGTGAACAGCGGTTTTTGGTAAAGGCTCTGTAACGATTTTTTTTTGCCCTTTTTTCTGGTCTGGACCGAAAGATCCAAGAAATTCAAATCGTAATCCAAGCTTGACCTGTTCTCGATCTGGATGACAAAATAGAGCTCTTCGGTATCAAATACTATATTTTCGAGGCTCAAAACAATGCCTTCGTTGCGTTTTTTTAGCCTGCCGAGCCGTTGCTTTCGGTCTATCAGGTAGGAACAGAAATTTTGGTAGTAATCTCTCCTATTCCCGACTTGGCTTTTCGGCCGTGCAACATCGGAAGAATCGGCGATAATCGGCTCCTCGTTACCTATGCTACTGGCTTTCGGTATAAAATAGTTCAGTTTTGAAAGCCGCTCCCTATACCTTACAATATACGAAAAAATCGAACCATTTTGGTTGATGACCAAGAGAATGCTTTCTTTTCCCGGTTTTGCCTGTAGCAGTCCAAAATATTGCTGTTTTTCCCTGTTGTAGGTAAATACAAAGTTATCCGAGCCGGTTATTCCCTGCCTGATAGGCTCCGGGAAGAACAGGGCGACGTTCTTTTGGTCATTGGCATAGATGGTATCCATTATGGATTGTTGCTCCGCGTCCTGTGACGAACAAGGCCGAGGTGCGACGGATAAACCGAACAGGACTATTGAGGTCAGAATATAATTTTTCATAGGAGTAAGTTTTAAATGTTCATTAGGGAATCATAGCTTGGGTTTGAGGATCAATTTGTAATTGTTGAGCACCGTAACCTTTACGCTCCGGTTATTGCGGCGAAAGACCTTGGTTATTCCACTTACTTGGGGGACACTGGGGATATTTATGTCCTCAATGATATCATCCAGGACTTCGTTCGTAGCCTCCGCACGGAAACTGTTTTCGACGTAGATACCCTCGCTACCGTCCTGAAGGTCGAAGGCCTTAAGTTTCGTAGGACGGTGTTCAATGTTTTCGATCTCGATCAACGCCCGGTTCGGCTGAAAACTGATAAACCCATAAATGGGGGTATTCTTTTTGATCCGCTTGTTATTGATGGTCGCGGACTGAGTCAATCGCATCCGCAGCCGGGAGTTGGTTTTGACCACTTGGTCCCCATCTACCACTGCAAAAATTGTGGCATCCGTCGTGCCGGTAGCCGAAATTTCGTTCTGGACAGGTGCGGATGCGAAGAACAGCTGGTGTTCCAATCCCATTTCCTTGGCATCGATTTTCTGGGCGGCCTTTATTTCGGCCGAATCTATTTCCGGGGCTACAGCGGCCACCACTTTTTTGGTGCCCATATTTTGATAGTTTTTTTCCGAATATTTAATTCTTCCCGACTTATATATGCTATCCACTATACGTTGTTTGTCCTTTTCCGGTAAATCCGGGTCATAGAAGCCCAAGGAATCTATCAGTTTTTCATCATAGATGCTGGGTGCGTTGGTCTCACGTACTTCCTTTAAATCGTTGATGGCATCCAATTTGGAATCGTATTCCTTCTGATTCTGCTCCAGTTCCGGTACCAAGGTCTGTTCAAGGGTCTCGTTCTCGCTTTCGTCGTTGCCCATTAACATTACGGAATAGGCGACCAGAAATATCAATATCACGGCCAGCACGGCCGCAAATACTATTTTGTTTTTTTCTACTTTCATGAGTAAGGTTTTAATTGCCCATTATGGGCTTTCAACTTTCATCGCTAACTTTTTTTAAGGTGTTCTCGAAATAATCGATTATCAAAAGTCCGTGGGGATTGTTGGGGAAATTCCGGTCCACGGTAATCAGTTTTCCGGTGGAAACCAGTTCGTAGGTGTCGATTATCGAACCCCGGTTGATTTCAAAAATGGTCGTGGTTCTAAAGACGTAGACCCCATTCTTTTCCTCGATTTGGGAATCAATGCTTAGTACCTTTTGAACCAGGGAATATTGCAACAGACGGTTATAGACCCCATCCGCCTTCTTTTGGCGATAGAGGTTATCCACCGAACTGTTACCGAGCCAAAGTGCCTTTTTCAGATTTTTTTCATAATTGCTGGCATCGATGTTATAGAAATAGGTGTGGAACAACTCTAGGTGCGCCAAAGCTTCCACGGTAAAATTTTCCTTTTGGGAAACAAGTTTAAGGGGAATTACGTCGCCACTGGTATTGATGGCAAAAGCATTGTTCAAGGCTTTTTTATTGATGTTGAAAACCATAAATATTGCAAAGAAACCAGATAGGGTAGCACATATAACGACGGTCAAGACGATGAACCGATTTAATTTCAGGACGGCATATATGTTCTTGTAAGGTGTTTTCATTGTATCGGTTTTAAGCGGTAAATAATCTTAGGGTAAATGATGTAGCACGTTTGTACAGCTTGAACTTTAGAAAGACGATGAACAGTACCGATCCGAGTTGTACCACGGGGGCAAAAAAGCCTTCCCCAAATTCACTCCCGAAAAGATTTTGCCAAAAATTCGTGTTTAACTCCGTGTATAAAGCGTTTACAAAGACATTGACGAGAAAGAACGCCGGTACAAGCATATATACCGCTGCATATAACTTGAAAAAGTTATAGGCCAGCGAACGAAACTTTTCAAAAACCGCTAGACTGATGACCAATGGGAAGAATGCCTGCATTATCCCCAACAGGAAAAAACGCTCTGCCAAGAACAGCGGATAGATAAACAGGTCCAGTATCCATAGGATTACACTTATTACGAACGCAAAAATTTTAAAGCCAAAAAGCGGTGTGACCAAAGCCTCGTATAATAAGGTCATTGCCATTTTTGCGGAATTCAACAGGCTAACCTCTTCCTCAATAGGTATATCCTGCATTTGTAAGGGAAGTAATGCCGGGGCGGTACCGCGATATTGACCTTCGATAGCGACCAAAATCCCATCGAAGAAACCGAGCACTTGGGTCGAAAAAATGACCACGAGCACAACCGCAAAATTTTTGGCCAGTTCCCCGGGACTTAGTCCCCAGGTATAGCCGTACTTATCCGCAATGCCCTCATTGTACTTTTTTAAAATATTGACCAGAAAGAAAAGTACGGCAAGCGTTTTCATTCCCACAATGGTATATTGCGAGAAATCACTGTTTTTGATGGTCTGGAAAACAGTGTCCACATATTCCAGCCCTATACTTAAAATGATGGTTGCCGTCATCGTTTAGTAGTTCGTTTCCCGGTTGTTGATTTTGTCCTGCATTTTTCGGAATGAAATAATGTCACGATAGCGTTTGGTCTTT
>NZ_JBGTHY010000290.1:0-3046 GCF_041745955.1 Pricia sp. | reverse complement strand
ATTGTCGGGGGCACCGATTGCCTCTCAAAATTTACGATCAATGGCTTTAAAACCTTATTGATTTTGTCCGACACGTATAGCTCACCATTCGATGAAGAACGGAAAGGCCTGAATTTAGGTGAGGCCGCCGCCTATCTGGTTTTGGAATCGGATGCGCTCGTTCAAAAAGAGCATAAAAAAATTTTGGGGTACGTGACGGGCTACGGCAATGCCAATGATGCCTACCACCAAACGGCCTCTTCCGAACATGGCGACGGGGCGGTGTTGGCCATGGAAAAAGCCCTAAAAACGGCGGGAATCAAAGCCTCCGATATCGATTATGTGAACGCACATGGTACGGCAACGCCTAACAATGACCTGTCAGAAGGGCGGGCCCTAATTCGATTGTTCGGCGACAGGGTTCCCGAATTCAGTTCGACAAAAGCTTATACCGGACACACCTTAGCGGCGGCGGGAGGCGTCGAAGCGGTATATTCCATATTGGCGCTGCAAAACGATACGATTTTCCCGAACTTGAACTATACAACCCCGATGAAAGAATTTGACCTCGACCCAATTACTGAGGTCACCAAAAAACCGTTGCGCAATGTGCTATCGAATTCATTTGGGTTTGGGGGGAATTGTTCTACGTTGATATTTTCTAAGTAAAACTATACGACGCTGATATAAATAGCGAAAATTTTCGAAAAATTGTATACTCTTGCATCTATTGAACTCAAAAATGCCCGTCTACATAAACAGCATAGGTTCCGTTTCCGCCCAAAAGACGTTCGACAACGCCCTCTTTTTAGAGGAAATCGTACCTTATAACGGTACCGTACTGGAAATTATCGCTCCAAACTATAAGGAGTATATTCCACCGGCGGCGGCGCGAAGAATGGCAAAGGGTATCAAAATGAGTACCGTCAGCGCAAAGACCGCCATGACCGAGGCCGCTATGGAAGAAAATGAGATCGATGCCATTATCGTAGGCACCGGACTGGGCTGTATCGGCGATTCCGAAAAGTTTGTCAGTGATATTCTTGATAACGATGAGCAGTTTTTGACGCCTACCCGGTTTATTCAATCCTCCCACAATACCGTGGCGGGACAGATCGCCTTGGGCATGGGCTGCAAGGGACATAATTTCACGTATGTCCATTCCGCTATTTCATTCGAATCTGCGGTGTTGGACGCAAAAATGCAATTGGAAAACGATGAGATCAAAAATGTTTTGGTCGGAGGGGTCGATGAACTGGTCGATCATCATGTCAACACCCATCGGTTGATCGGGCATATAAAACACGAACCGGTCGAGACGATGTCCGTTTTAAAATCCGGCACCAACGGCGCCGTATTTTCCGAGGGCGCACATTTTTTTACGCTTTCCAATAAAAAAAGGTCTTCCTGTTATGCAGAGCTTTTGGCGATCAAGACCTACAACACCTTGGCGGGAAACCAAGTTTCCGAAAAAACGCAGTCCTTTTTATCGGAAAACGGAATGGAACCGGATGCCGTAGATATTATAATTCTTGGCTATAATGGCGATGTGGAGTTTGACGGTTACTACGATACACTCGCTAAAGGCTTATTCAAGGATACGGCCCAAGTTTACTTTAAACATCTATCCGGTGAATTCGATACAGCCTCAGGATTTGGGTTTTGGTTGGCGAACAAAATATTGAAAAGACAAACTGTTCCCGATGCGGTTCTGCTGAATTCCGTCGCCGCGAATTCAGCAAAAACAGTACTGATCTACAACCAATATCGCGGCGAAAACCATAGTTTCACCTTACTTCGAAAATGTTGAGGCGAAGGGTAATCAATCCCCTAGCCTTAATTTCACTCCTGACCTTGGCAGTATTGGCCTTTTTCATCCCACTGCCTTGGTGGTCCTTTGCAATTGTGATTATCGTTTGGTTCTTTATTACCGTATGTGGTTCGTTTTTCGTTGGATGGAACTATCATTTAAAGTCCCTGCACAGCAACAAAAAGAGTGGCGACAATTGGGTGTCCTTAACCTTTGACGACGGGCCGAACCCTGAATTTACGCCAAAAGTCTTGAAACTTTTAAAGGAACATGGAGCCAAGGCGACCTTTTTCTGTATCGGGCAACATGTTGAAAACCATCCGGATATCTTGAAACAAATTCTTGCCGCTGGGCATTCCGTTGGAAATCACACGTATTCGCATTCCAAATCTTTCGGGTTTTTTGGATTTCAAAAAGTAAAGGCCGAACTACAAAAAACGAAATCCATAGTCAATCATCTCACCGGACTTAAAATGAATCTCTATCGCCCGGCCTTCGGGGTAACCAATCCACAGATTGAAAAAGCCGTAAAAACTTTAGGCCTACGGTCTATAGGATGGAGCGTTCGTTCACTGGATACTACACCAAGATCCGAAAACAGCGTTTGGGCCCGGATCACCTCAAAGGTTGCGAAAGGCGATATCATTCTATTACATGATACCAGCGAAAAAACGATAGCGGTTTTGGAACGGTTATTGGTATTTTTGCAGGAAGAAAATCTACAGTCGGTCACCGTTGAGCGTTTGCTGGAAATCGAAGCTTATGAGTAGTAAAATGATCTTTTTTATTATCCCTGTCTTTCAAAAGTGCTCAAGAAAGGCTCAGGCGGGAATCTGTTTAAGCCTACTACTAGCTCTATTTACGTCAGGAACCCTCTCCGCCCAGATCAAAATGTCCGCAGCCGAGGCCAACGCCTTAAAGATGTCAGTAAGGCAACAGGCCGATGCCACGACCACCATCACCAGCGATTTTACCCAATACAAGCACCTCGATTTTCTATCCGACGATATCGAATCGAAGGGCAAACTGGCCTTCAAAACGCCCGATTTGGTCAAATGGGAATATATTGAACCCTTTTCCCATTCCATAATCTTTAAAAATCAAACGCTTTATATCAACGACGACGGTAACAAGCGCCATATGGATGTCGGCGGAAATAAAATCTTTACGCAACTCAACCAATTGATAACGGCAAGCATTCGCGGCGATTTGTTCGATGATGACCAATTCAATATTTCCTACTTCAAACACGACGGC
>NZ_JBGTHY010000289.1:0-3728 GCF_041745955.1 Pricia sp. | reverse complement strand
ATTGCCCTACAGGCCAAAGTTGCCCTGTTCAATAAAAATTGGGCGGATGCATTGTCCCTTATCGACGAACTCGATGCCCTCGGTTTCTACAGTCTCAATACGGAATATTTCGACAGCTTCGATGCCAGCAAGGAATTTGCCGAGAACGAGGTCATTTTTGCGTATGACCATCGCTCCGAGGAAAACCCCAGAAACGGAAACGGGTTCGGGGCAGTGACCAGTTGGGGCTTTTTTGCACCCACGGCGGATTTTCTAGAGGCTTTTGAAACTGACGACCCCAGACTATTATATACCATAGACGTACCCGACCAACGTTCCTCCAAAATATTGGGATCCACGAGCGATTTCATAGGGAACGACGACTCCCCCGGCAACAGGATCTATATCCGTTATGCGGATGTCCTGCTCTGGAAAGCGGAAGCGCTGAACGAAACGGGCGATCTGACCGGTGCCGTAGCCCTGATCAATGAAATAAGGGCCAGGGCCAGGGCCAGTGTTACCCCTGACGGTTCTACAGTACCTGCGGGAACGCTTCCCCAAAGACCGGCTTCGACCGATATGGCCCAAATTAGGGAATGGCTGATATCCGAACGAAGGGTGGAACTGGGTTTTGAGGCACACCGGTTCAACGATCTGAAAAGGTGGGGGATAGCCCAAGAAGTCCTAACGGCATTGGATGTGAACTTTAAGGACTACAATATACTTTATCCCATCCCGCAGAGCGATATTGATAAGTCCGGTGGAACTATCGAACAGAATCCCGGGTATTGAGCCCAATGGAAAGCTGGCCCATTTTCAAGGGAAAGCTAATAAAATCCCATGACCAATCCCGAAAGAAAATCCCATGCCAGTTGCTGCCAATTTTAGTAGACCAATGCAATCCAAATACAATTTTTAGTAGACCAATGCAATCCAATCCAAATACAATAAAAATCATGATGAGATTAAAAACGGTTACGGCAGCTTTATTTTTTTTATCACTCTTTGTCTGCTGCCGTGATACCCCTACCGATTCGGTTAAACCTGCGAACAGGGCCGAGCTTGTCGAAAAACCATGGATGCTTGGTCCTTTTGAACGTCCCGAAAATGCACAACCCATCATTCGCAGTAATTCGAGCAGTGTTTTTAAAGATCCCATGAGCGGTAAAGAGGTTGCTTGGCAGTCCATGGCCACGTTCAATCCAGCGGCCATTGTTAAGAACAATCAGATTCATGTGCTCTACAGGGCCGAACAAGATCGTCACACCGATTCGATAGGAGGGCATACCTCCCGGATCGGCTTGGCTATATCTGACGACGGCATAAATTACCAGACTAAAAAAGAGCCTATTTTCTATCCGGACGACGATGACCAAAAAAAATACGAGTGGATCGGTGGTACTGAAGATCCGCGAATCGTTCAAAACGAGGATGGAAAATATATCCTTACCTATACCCAATGGAACGGGGATGTGCCCCGCTTGGCACTCGCCACCTCCCCAGATCTGAAAAAGTGGACAAAACACGGGCCCATATTCGAGGAATATAAAGAGGGAAAGTACAATCATAGGGAAACCAAGTCGGGCGCCATAGTCACCAAACTAAAGGATGGAACGCTGGTCGCGGCGAAAATCAACGGCAAATATTACATGTACTACGGGGTGCCACATATTTGGCTGGCCTCGTCCTCGGATTTGATCGACTGGGAACCTGTCGAAAACTATGAAGGTAATCTCGCCCCCGTTCTAAGCCCGCGTCCCGGGTATTTCGATTCCTGGTTGGTAGAGGCCGGACCGCCGCCGGTGCTAACCGAAGACGGAATTGTGGTGTTGTACAATGCCGGTAATTCTTCCAATATCGGGGTGAAAAATTTGGGCAATCGGGTATATACCAGCGGGCAGGCACTGTTTTCTTCCAAAGAACCCTGGAAATTGCTTGACCGTAGCGACACGCCCTTTCTAAAACCGGAACTGCCTTTTGAAAAGTCCGGGCAATACAAAGACGGTACCACTTTTGTGGAAGGGTTGGTCTTTTTCAATACGAAGTGGTATCTTTATTATGGAACGGCTGACAGTATGGTCGGGGTTGCCACTGCTGATGCGGATGTAAAGTAAGGGAAATTTTAGCCTTAGCACTAAAGAAATTGTGGCAATGGTCTCTATCTTTGGTTGTATTAACGTAACACCAGTTAATTAACAAGTCCACCAACTATTTAAAGCAACCTACATGGCAAAAGGCGTGAAGTATACCAAAATGGACACATCGTATTTTGAGTCCAGGGAACTTAAACGTCATGCGGGAGTTTGGTCGCTATGGGCTTTGGGGGTAGGGGCCGTTATTTCAGGTCATTTTTCAGGATGGAACCTTGGTTTGGCCTCTGGCGGATGGGGGGGTATGTTCGTTGCCACGGTTCTGGTGGCGATTATGTACATCGGTCTTACCCAAAGCGTCGCGGAAATGTCGCCCGCGCTGCCGCATACCGGCGGAGCGTATTCTTTTGCGAGATCGGCCATGGGCCCTTGGGGCGGTTTTTTCACCGGCCTGGTCGAGAACTTGGAATTTATTTTGACCCCGGCGGTCATTGTCTTCTTCCTCAGTCAATATATGTCAGGTATATTCGAGACCTCTCCGGAAATGCTGCCCTTTTGGTGGTTCGGTTTTGATGCGGTGTTCACCGGCCTGAATATCATTGGCGTTGAGATGTCCTTTCGCTTTACCGTGGCACTTACTTTATTGGCATTGGCCTGTTTGGTAGTGTACTGGGTATCCTCTATTTCCAGTGTAGATTTTACCAAGTACGCATTGGATATCAAGGCGGGCGCAAACGGTCAGGCCCAACATTTGGAAGGTGGCGGGGGAGCGCTATTTCCCTTCGGATGGGCCGGTGCCCTCAAAGCAATGCCATTTGCGGTCTGGTTGTTTTTGGCCATCGAACAGTTACCCTTGGCGGCCGAAGAGTCCGTGGATCCCCAAAAAGACATGCCCAAGGGATTGACGTATGGTATGATAACCCTGATTATATCGGCCTTTTTAATGTTGTGGCTAAATGCCGCAACCCCTCTGGGATCTTATGCGTTATCGCAATCGGGCGAACCTTTGTTGGACGGTTTTAAAGTGCTGTTCGGTGATAATATAGCCAAACTCCTGGCGCTGGTGGCTTCCATTGGATTAATTGCTTCCTTACATACTATAATTTTCGCCTTTGGAAGGCAAATTTACTCCCTGTCAAGAGCTGGCTACTTTCCGGTATTTTTTTCGGTAACGCACAGCAAAAGAAAAACGCCGTATACCGCCTTGATTTTGGGTTCTGCCATAGGATTCGCCGTATTGATGATCACACGGTTTCTGGCAGGGAATGAAAGTGGCGTTTTTATAGGAGGGGCTTTATTGAACATAGCTGTTTTTAGCGCCATGTTGTCCTATATTTTGCAATGTGGGTCGTTCATTTTATTACGAAAAAGAAAGCCTGATATGGATCGACCTTACGTAAGTCCTTTTGGTAATACTGGGGCATGGGTGACCATAGTGCTAGCGGCCTTGATCATTTATTATCAGCTTCAGGATAAGTCCTATCGAACCGCGGTATTCATAGCCATGGGATATTTGGCGGTGGGACTTGTTTATTTTGCATTGAGAGGCAGGCACCGCTTGATTCTTTCCCCTGAGGAAGAATTTGCCTTGGAGCATGAAACAAAAGCGAAGGTTTAAAAGGTGAACTTCAGAAAATTCGATGCTTTATGAGCCGATTT
>NZ_JBGTHY010000288.1:0-4321 GCF_041745955.1 Pricia sp. | reverse complement strand
TCTGTATTTGATAGGTGCCATTCTCCTCAAAAGTGATTACGACTTCCTCCAGGGGATGATGGTTCTGCTTGGTACCCAGTCCTAATTGTACATACTCTTTTATGGTAAAGGAATCCTCATCGTAGTCGATAGTAATTTCATCCAAAGTGGAATAAAAAAGCTTTACCTGTTCGTTGATCAGTTCGATATCGACCCTTGAAAAATAGGTCTTGTCCTTTACCTTTTTGCGGTTTCCGGCCCAGCAGAGCACGAATTGCTCCTTGAATACTTTATAGTCGCTTTCAAGATCGGGGTGGCGATGGTTGATAAAATCGATGACCCCGTCAAGGGTAAGCTCGATATTGTTCTTGGCGTGCTGCTCGATGGTGGCAACCGCCTCGGAATTGATATCCTTTAGTTCGATACCGTACGCTTTTGGCATACTGATGCTACCTTCGCGAAAGAAGACCATTCCGCCGTAATATTTCCAGATGTTCTTACGTAGCGCACAGACCTTGCCGTTGGAGGTTAGCGTCACGAGCCCCACGACCTTTCCCTCCGGCAGGTGGGGAAAGGGAATATTCTCATAAGATATCAAGGGCGGATTATCCAAATACGCATTGACCAGGTTTTGGATTTTACTATCGTCAAAAAAGTCGACACCTACAATCTTATTGTCCTCGTCCTCGACACCGATTACAATGAACGAATGATTCTTCGGATTGCTGTTCGCCAAGGCACAGACATGTTTCAGGAACTTCGCCTTCCCTTCTTTTTGTCCGATTTCGATAAAGCGTTTTTTGTCATAAAAGCTGTTCTCGTCGTTATGGGCGAGCAGGTTTTTGACAAGAAGGCGTTTGTTAATCATGGGTTAAACTACGATTATATTTTTAGCATCAGTCATTGCCTGTCGTCTTGGGCTATCCGAAAACTTTAGCGTTGTTCGGTGACGCGCAATACCGACCCTATCGGGACTCAATTCTTGTTCCAAACCGTCGCCGAAGCCTGCGCCGTGGGCGTAATGACGAGGTCGGCAATGTTCACATGCGAGGGTCGTGTTACCACGAAATACAGGGCTTCGGCGACATCCTCGGCGACCAAGGGCTGAAAACCGTTATAAACGGCATCCGCCTTTTCGCCGTCACCCTTAAAGCGAACGTTGCTGAATTCGGTTTCGACCGCTCCAGGATTTACTGCACCGACCTTAATACCGTAAGGGTTGAGGTCCATTCGCATACCGGTGGTCAGGGCGTCGACGGCATGTTTACTGGCACAATAGACATTGCCTTTTGGGTAGACTTCCTTACCTGCCGTGGATCCGATATTGATGATATGGCCGGACTCCCTTTCGATCATTCTGGGGATAACCGCCTTTGAAACATACAGCAATCCTTTTACGTTAATATCGAGCATGGCATCCCAATCCTCGGTGCTGCCTTCGTTAATGGGGTCAAGGCCGTGGGCGTTACCCGCATTATTTAGCAGGATGTCGATGTTCGCAAATTCCGAAGGAAGCGACTCGATAGCTTCGAACACGGCATCTTTATCACGAACGTCAAAATTCAAGGTAGTGACGTTGGTCTGTTTGGCCAATTCCTTTTGAAGCGCATCCAACCGATCTTGGCGCCTTCCACAGAGAATCAAGTGGATGCCCTCTACGGCAAAAAGGATGGCGGTCGCTTTTCCGATACCGCTGGTTGCGCCTGTGATAAGGGCAATTCGATGCTTTGATGAATTTTTGTTCTTTTCTCGTTCCATAGTTTCATTTTTATAAAATCCAAAGTTACTTATTTTGACGATTCCGTGGTTTAGTCCCATACTGTCAAAAAGAAGTCTTACAAATCCCTTAAACTCTTCCTAAAAATAAGGGCTTGGCAAATTATTTAACCAATCGTTAACAGCGGGGCAAATAATAAATTTACAATTTGCGTGATATTAAAAATGTTAACCGACCTACTCCAAAAATACCCTAAAATTCTATGGAAGAAAATACGGCCGTCGATATCAGCGCGGTGAACGAAAAAATCGAACGCGAAAGTGCCTTTATCGACCTATGGATTTTCGAAATGAACAAGGTCATCGTCGGCCAAAAACACATGATCGAACGCTTGCTGATCGGTCTTCTCGGTCAGGGCCATATTTTGCTGGAAGGGGTTCCCGGTCTGGCAAAGACCTTGGCGATAAACACTTTGGCCAAAGCCGTAAAAGGTAGTTTTAGCCGAATTCAGTTTACGCCCGATCTATTGCCCGCCGACGTTGTAGGCACCTTGATCTACAACATGAAGCTTAGCGATTTCTCCATTAAAAAGGGACCGATTTTCGCCAATTTCGTGCTTGCGGATGAAATCAACCGTGCCCCCGCCAAGGTACAATCGGCACTTTTGGAGGCGATGCAGGAGAAACAAGTGACCATCGGGGACGAAACTTACATTTTAGACAAACCTTTCTTGGTCATGGCCACCCAAAATCCGGTCGAGCAAGAGGGAACCTATCCGTTACCGGAAGCACAGGTCGACCGTTTTATGCTCAAAACCGTCATCGACTACCCGAAGATGAACGAAGAGCAGTTGATTATGCGTCAAAATCTACTCGGGGCATACGATACCGTAAATGCTGTGGTTTCCATAGAACAGATCTTAAGCGCCCAAAAAGCGGTTCGAGAGGTGTATATGGATGAAAAAATCGAGAAGTATATTCTTGATTTGGTCTTTGCCACCCGGTATCCCGAAAAATACAATCTCGAAAGTCTGAAACATTTAATCAGTTTTGGGGCTTCGCCAAGGGGAAGCATTAATCTAGGCGCCGCCGCTAAGTGTTACGCCTTTATCAAACGCAGGGGCTATGTAGTGCCCGAAGACGTGCGCGCCGTGGTACATGATGTATTGCGACACAGAATCGGTATCACCTATGAGGCCGAGGCCGAGAACATTACTTCCGAAGAAATCATCAACAAGATCGTCAATGAGATCGAAGTGCCGTGAAAAAGTAAGCAGTGTTCAGTAGACAGTAAACAGTACCTTTTTTGAGTGTTGTGTGGCGTCTACTGCCGATTGCCAACTGAACACTGCCAACTGAAAAGATGGATACCAAAGAATTACTAAAGAAAGTACGTAAGATCGAGATCAAGACACGCCGTCTGTCCGATCATATTTTTGGCGGGGAATACCATTCCACCTTTAAGGGGCGCGGTATGACCTTTAGCGAGGTTCGGCAATATCAGTTCGGCGACGATGTACGCAGTATCGATTGGAACGTCACCGCCCGCTACAATGAGCCTTATATTAAAGTTTTTGAGGAAGAGCGAGAGCTGACGATGATGTTGATGGTCGACGTGAGCGGCTCGGAACTGTTCGGCACGACCAACCAGTTCAAAAAGGATATTATTACCGAAATATCGGCCACTTTGGCGTTTTCGGCGCTTCAGAATAATGATAAGGCGGGATTGATCTTGTTTTCCGATGCCGTGGAATTGTATATTCCCCCAAAAAAGGGAAAAAGCCATGTGTTGCGGATTATTAGGGAGTTGTTGGAATTCAAGCCAAATAGTAACCGCACCGATTTAGCGGAAGCCTTGAAATTTATGAGCAGTGTGATGAAAAAAAGAGCTATTGTTTTTGTGCTCTCCGATTTTATCGCAGACGATTATGAAAAGACCTTGAAAATTTCGGGGAATAAACACGACCTAACAGGAATCCGAATCTACGATGAACGGGAAGAAAAGATTCCGAACCTGGGCATGGTGCAGATGCTGGACGCCGAGACGGGAAAGGTACAATTAGTGAACACCCAATCGAAAAGCGTCCGCAATGCGTATGGCGATTATTACCGCCAGCGGATCGATTATTTTACGGAAACCTTTACGAAATCAGGCTGTGGTACTTTGAGTTGTAGGGTCGATGAAAGCTATGTTAAGAAGTTGTTGGGGTATTTTAAGAGAAGGGGATAATGCGAGGCGCGAAATGTAAAATAAAAGCGGCAAGTAAAAAGTGGCAAAGTTTTAGTTACTAAGTATCGATGAACAACATACTGCCCGTAATCAGTAGCAATTGGTTTAGCAAAGGATGATTTGGAACTTGGGATTTGGGATTTATGATTTTTCGTTCTTCAAACGATACGCCTTCCTATGCTTTCTTTTCGTTGGATGTATTGGCTTTTCCCAAAAAAATCCATCCGTAACTTCTAAGGTCGATACCACCGATATCAAGATCGGGGAACAGGTCAAGTTTACCGTTACCGTTGAGGCGGACACCACGGCACAGGTAATTTTCCCCGAAGGACAGACGTTTTCGCCCTTGGAAACCGTGGAAGCTTTTGCGACGGATACCACCCGAAAGAACGACCG
>NZ_JBGTHY010000287.1:0-3015 GCF_041745955.1 Pricia sp. | reverse complement strand
AATCCTTCGTCACCTTACTATCCCACCAAGTTTCGTTCGGTTCAAAATCTTCGGATAAAAATTCCACACGTTCCGCCTCCAGTCTGGGCATAAGGACGTCGATTCTTTCCTGATGTTGCTTTTTGGCCAAATCGGCGTCGAAACTCGTATCCTTGCCCGGCATATTGGCATTGACCTTTTCGAGATAGGATTGCAATAGGTCACTCAACCTTTCGGCTACGTCCTTATTTTCGGATAGTACATCCGTTTGTTCTCCGGGATCTGCCTTCAGGTCGTAGAGCTCTTGATGATCATCCTCATAATAATGGATCAATTTCCATTTCCCCTCACGGACCATAGATGACGGTTCGCCGCCTTGGTTGCCATAGTGGGGATAGTGCCAAAACAGGGGTCGGCCGACCAAAGTCTTTCCTTCGAACAACGGTTTTAGACTGACACCGTCCGCATGTTGTTCGGGTCTTAAGGGAATGTCGGCGAAATCGAGGAGCGTAGGATAAAAATCCGCCCCCGTTACCGGATAATCGATCGAAGTGCCGTTCTTTAATCCGGGCACTTTGATAAAGTACGGCTCTCGAACGCCCCCTTCCCATTGGTAGCCCTTTCCTCCTCTCAACGGAAGGTTGGTGGTCGAAAAGGCATCCCCGGAGGCTACTCCGCCATTGTCAGAAGTAAAGACTACAATGGTATTTTCATCCAAGCCCAATTCCTTTAATTTATCAAGAACGAGTCCAACGGCATCATCCATTTGCTCTACGAGTCCTGCATAAACGGGATTGTCCTGCACGATCCGGATGGGTAGTACCCGTTCCATTTCGTAGCCATGGTCTTTGATGCCCATTTTATCGGCCTTGTCCCGATATCTGCGCCATTTTTCTTCCGTAGTTTGAATCGGACCGTGAACGGCATAGAAAGACAGGTAGGCGAAAAAGGTGCTGTCCTTATTTTTTTCGATAAAGTCGGATGTTTCCTTGGCAAGGCGCATCGACAGGTTCTCCCCTTTTTCCTTGTTTTCCAAATTTGGGTTTTCCCAAGGCGAGAAAAAACCGCCTTTAGGGCTACCGACCTCCCAACCACCTTTGTTTATGTCAAAACCATGGTCTTCGGGCCAGGAGCCCTTTTCGCCCAAATGCCATTTCCCGGCAAAGAAAGTGTGGTATCCGTTGGCCTTCATAGCCTCTGCCAAGGTAGTGTCCTTTGCGGGCAAATCGTGGACGTAATCCGCGGGAAGCACTTTATCGTTATGGTTCTGTTTGCGCCAATCGGTACCGGAAGCCGCCCCGATCCAGTCGGTAATGCCGTGGCGTGCGGTAAATTGCCCGAGCATGATACTCGCACGCGAAGGACTACATACCCTGCTTGCGGCATAGCCTTGGGTGAACTGGGTGCCTTCTTTAGCAATCTTATCGATATTGGGAGTCTCGTAATAGGTGCTGCCCGTGACACTTAGGTCATGGATGCCAAAATCATCGGCCAAAATAAAGACGACGTTCGGTTTTTTCGGTTTTTCCGTCGCCTCTTTCTCTTTGCAGCCAACGAAGATGAGCAGGCCAAGTATAAACGTTAACCTGCCTGCCCCTAGCTCGCCGACAGTCAAGCGATAGGCTGCCCTATACAACTTTCTTGAATTCGATTGCAGTGTTGGCATAGTTCAATACTATTAGGTTAGTTTTCGTTTTTCGCATTATTTTCCACAAGGCCCAGTATCCCCAAATAATCTAAACAGGCCGCCTTTACATTATAGTTGCGGTCTGGCATTTCCTGCACTTCTTTTACGGTTTCAAGAAAAGGCTGTTTCTCATCGAGGTACAACATGCTGTTCAGGGCAAGCAAGGCCAAATGCATGTTATCGCTCTTAGAGAATTGCTTTAGGCTTTGCTCGGCATCGGCATCGTTGAAATAATCGTAAGCCATGGCGGAAGCCAATACGACAACGGGCGGATACGAATCGTCCATCGCTGCTTCTATTTCTTTTTTATAGGATGTAATATGTTCTTCAGGATGACTTTTTAGTCCGGTTATGGCCCAATATCGGACTATCGGGTTTTTGCTTTTCAAAAGTTGCACCTGTTCCTTTAAAGTGGATACGACCCGCTTTCCGGATAGGGATGCAGCCTTATAGATTTCCTCAAAGGGATATTGACCACCATCTTCCCGAAATGTATAGGGAGTGGTGGTTTTCGAAATTTCCCCCAACTCGTATTCCGTTAAGAAATGGACGTCTTTCGCTTTCCGCAGCTTATCATTTAACTGTTTGCCCATTCTCTGTAGGATAGGCGCGAAATTTTTATCCTCCGCTAAATTAATGGTTTCCCAAGAGTCGTTCTTGACATCGAACAGGAATTCCATGGGCCGGGGTTCAAAAAGACTTTTTTGGAGGGAATCCAATACGTTGTCCGCAAGATCACTTCGCATGTGATTCGCAATATCACTTATCTCGATATACCGGATATAGCGCATTTGGGGCAAAAACGGCATGAAATTCCGTGAATACACATATTGGCCGTCGGTAATGGTTCGCACCATATCGGGACCGTTGTCCGCTCGATCCGAAGACAATAGCAAATGATTCGAAGGTTTGATCCTTTCCTTGCCCAATATGGCCCTTCCCTTTAAATATTGAGGACTTTCGGCACCGGCTAGACTAAGCACCGTCGGGGCCAAGTCTTCAAAGTTCACCAATTCATTGGCAACTTTCCCACCGGTTCCCCAAGGTGAAAGCTGTTTGTACTTTTCGGGAAAGCGTATTATAAAAGGCACGCGATATCCATAGTCGATGCCGTTTGTCTTTCCGCGGGGCATTCCCTCGCCGTGGTCGGCAAAAAAGAAGATGATGGTGTTGTCGTAAAGACCATCGTCCTTTAATTTTTTAAGCAGTTCGCCGATACGGATATCCGTCAAGGCAATTGCGTTGTAAACCCTTGCCATCTGCTTGCGCATCTTGGGAGAGTCGCGGTAGATGGGCGGCATCTCAAAAGCGGTATCGGCAATAATTTCTTCTTCGGGCAAATGCTCCCT
>NZ_JBGTHY010000286.1:0-2369 GCF_041745955.1 Pricia sp. | reverse complement strand
ACCGCTATCACCAAGATAACGTGTATGATTCCCCCGACGGCTGGAAAGGCGAAAAAACCGACCAACCATCCTATAACTAGGATTACGATAATTATCCATACAATGTCCCTCATAACTTTTACGGTTTTAGATTATTGGCCTAATATAGCAAAAAACCTAAGTTAGTTCCAGCCCATGGCCGTATAATCGATGAACTGTAAAATAGATGGCCGTAAACAACAATTTTTAATCTGTGAAGAGTCTAAATAATGGTAGGTTTAATTACACCATTGACCTTTTCATAATAGTACTACTAAACCTTCGTTTTATGAAACAGTGAAGCTTTCCTTGGTAACCTGAAGGAAGGTGGTTTTCCTATTAACGAGAAAGTCAACATCTTGATGGGGATATCTCTCAAAACATATCATTGTACTGGATTTTATCAGCGATGAGAAGGCCCGAAGGGTTTCGAGGCATTGATTGACAACTATAATCGTCTAAAGTCTAGATAATCCATAAATTTGGGGCAAGCGGATGTTAGAAGTTCGAATTCCATAAAACTGGAAACCACGTTATAAAGATTACTATACTGGAAAATTTAAAATCATGAAAGTGCATACCTATTTAAACTTCGAGGGCCAGGCCCAGGAAGCGTTCGATTTCTACAGGTCCGTCTTTGGCGGGGAATTTATTGCCCGGTTGACAATGGCGGATGGCCCCGAAAGCCAAAACCTCTCGGAAACTGAGCGGGAAAAAATAATGCATATTTCATTGCCTATCGGTGACGACACCGTTCTAATGGCCTCGGATATGGTGGAATCCGCAGGGCAAGGTCTCGTTAAGGGCAACAATGTGTTTATTATGCTCAGCCCGACGAGCAGGGAAGAAGCGGATTACCTGTTTAAATCACTTTCCGAGGACGGCGATACCGAGATGAACCTACAGAACCAATTTTGGGGGGACTTCTATGGAAGCTTGACCGACAGGTTCGGGGTAAAGTGGATGGTGAATTTCAGGGACCAGAACGAAGAGACCATGAAAGAACTGGAAGAACCCTACCGGATGAGACAAGTGTATCAAAATCAAAGCCTCCACAGATTACCTAAGCTTTTGGAAGGGTCCGAATTGAAGAACAGTATTTTTTCCTTAGTTCCCCCAATGAACTATGCGGAACATAAAATACATAGAGGTCCTGAATTTGGCCGTGGTAAGCAGAAAATGACCGAAACCATCGTACAATATTATGATCGACCGCCCGTTATTGTACAACGGTTTTTTGACCGAACGTCGTTCCTGTTTATTTTGGATCCCTTTTTTTTCGTAACCCTGAGAGGCCCAAAAAATAAATCCCGGTATGTCCTACCAAACCGACACATGCTCTTACAACCTAAACCCGTATCCCATGAAATCATTAATAGAACGTCATCCCGCCGTACGGGAAACTGAAAGGAACGCCTTGGTATTGCGACTGGAACGAAACCAAAAGGATGTAGACCGCTTCCGGGACCAATTGACATCGTATCTCTACGAACCCAAGACCCCCGGTCTTTTCGAGCGCAGGGAGGGCTTGCGGGACGGGCTGGAGGACATGACCAGGACCAACACCGAAATCATTGCTTCCCTAAGGGAAAAAAAGAGGCTTGTGGATTCCTATCTGGAAAGTGCCAGACGGCAACTTGCCAAATTCATCCTGTTGCACGGAAGTATGGAAGAGTACGTCATGGGCGTTATGGTAACGCAAAGGGCCCTGGAACAAACTTCGTAATTAAAACGGGGGCCATCGGGTGGAAAAACATAACTATCCCTAAGTTAAAGCTGTCTGGGGCGTGCAACCCCAAAAGTTAAAATCAATTTAACCCGAAAAAATAAAAAAAGGGTATCTTACGTTAAGAGACCCTTATAAGGCTACATCAGCAATTCGTAGAACACACGAACCAGGAAATTCCTTGAAAAAAATTAACGCACCCAAAGCACCGTTAGAACGAACGCAGGCAATAATTATTATAAATTCGATATTTATATTATTCCACTAATCGCCCCCCAATTGCTAACTTTTGCCTTTTGCATTTTCAATGAACCAGAGGTTAAAAAGCAGAGAAGATCTGGCGGTAAAACATATATTTTTTAGAATAATCAGGTTTTGAGACCGAAATGCAACCGAACTTTTTCCTACCCATTGGAATCCCGTCAATTCGAGATGTCGGAACGCTCTATCGATGCCACAGTTTTCCTGCTAGAGGTGTACGATTGTTGTTCAAGTACTTCTTGAATGCAGAAATGAAGTCAGTTAGAAAAATCTGGGTGATTTTATCTTTGTGATTTGCGAAATCCACTGGAACCTTAGGAAAATTTCGTGGGTTCCCGAGTTATAGCTACTCAACCCTCCGATG
>NZ_JBGTHY010000285.1:0-4664 GCF_041745955.1 Pricia sp. | reverse complement strand
CTGTTCATCGACTACTTTGCCCTGTTCAAGTTGGACCAAGAATTTCATTAATCCCAATGGCGATCCGATGCTTCCGCCTTTGTCGCCTACGTAGGTGTTGGCGCCGCGGGTGAAAAAACTGCCCAGCCGCCATTCGTCGGCATTTATTCCCAAATCGCGTAAGGGAAGGTTAACGACATCGTTGCCGAGATCGGTCAGTTCTTTTTTGGGTGTTTCCTTGAAATAAGTATCCGCCTCTTCTTGGATCAAATCGGGATATTTCTCTCCGAAAGCTGCCATTAAAAGCACTTCGCGCCATACAATACTGGCCGCCCCGTTGTTGCTAACGGATAGCATATGATCCGCCCATTCGTAGAGCGTAAAAACATCGCTGGCGATGACTTGCCGTTTGACCAAGGTGTTTTTTTCGATGTTATAAATGGGAATGGTGTGCTCATCGGTCAGTCCCCAAACGCCCGCTTTGACGGATTTATTCCGGAGCAGCTCCGTACGTTTTTCGAAGGAATCGGGATAGATTTTGGCGAGTTGGGAAAAGAGTCCGTTTAGTACAGCCAGTTTGCCGACACTGCCTGGCTGATACCCTGCTTTTTCGTTACGCTCTGCATATCGGATGTTATTGACATCGGAAATATCGAGTACGGTCAGGGAATAGCTTTTGTCCAAGCCCCTGAAAAGTCCGTTGATTTCTTTTTGGAAGTCCTCGTCGACTGTCATTAGGGCGGATGCGCTGTCTGCTGCCCTTGGGAGCAGATTGAGCTGAATTTCGCTGTAAGATTTTAATGCTCCCGCTGGCAAGGCCGAGGCCGCCTTAATTTCGCCGTTCCTTATTAGCTCTAGACGTTTGAGGCGTTTAATGCCAGTGTGTTCGTAGCCGTCAATGGGGTAATAAGTTAGGGATGTGAAGGCAGAAAAAAGGCATAAAAAAAATAGCCCAAATAGGATTTGTTTATTCATAGAATTGGTTTTTGATAAAATTCAGGATAGCGGGCAACAGTTGGGGGAATTTCATTTTTCCCAAAGAAGTTTGATTTTGTAGTTTTTGAACAACCCATCTTTTGAATCCACGGTGAAGCCTTCGCACTGGGCTTGGGAAATAATCAACCTGTCAAAAGGGTCTTTGTTATGGAAATCTAAAGTGGTATTGGTCAAAATATGAGAAGGTGTAATTGACAACAAATTCAATCCGCTTTCGTCGATTAAATCAAATATTTCGCTAAGGCCCGTTTTTAGATTAAGTTTTCCCAACGAATGTTTAATGCCCATTTCCCACAGGGAAGCAATACTGACGAAGCTAGTGTTGTCTTTATTTTCAATAATCGCTTTTGTCCTCTTCGGTAATCTTTCATCTCCTGTTATCAACCAAATAACCGCATGGGTATCCAAGAGCAACTTCACGGCATATATTCTTTAAAATCTTCCAATGGGTCGTCAAAATCATCTGTCATTTCTATTAGTCCTTTTGCCAAGCCCCCTTTAACCTGCTTTTTGGTCGTTACTTTTGTACTCTTTTTCGATTTCAGAAATGCAACGAAATTACCGACCTCCTTTTTCAGGTCATCCGGTAGAGTTGAAATTTGTATGTAAATATCGATGTCGGACATAAGGCTAAGTTACTATTTTTTCTTGATTTCCCCGTTTATCTTGCTCGAAAGCAAAACCTCCTTCTTCACATCGATCTTCGGTGTAATCGACTCCAAATACCCCGAACTCAAGGCCTTTTTGTTTTCCACAAAAGGGCGTATCTGAAACAGCCATAGTTTATCGTTTTGAAAACCGAGTTCTACATCATAAGCTCCCTTGTAATCGGATTTGGTTTCCTTTGGAAGGGTTTTTCGGATGGTCTTGGCAAACTCGCGAATCTCGTCGATATTCTTCTCGTTGAGAACCGGTTTCTCAAAAGTTGCGGATTTTTTGCCGGTGCCGCCGGTGGCGGGAAGGCTGTTATAGAAGGTTTCGCGGGCAGGTGCCAGTAAGCGATAGCCGCCGTCATTATATACGGTGTAGGTTTCGGCGGATTGCCCGTCCACGGCACCGCCTGCACCGCGGCTGAAGGCGATGGTGAGGTCTTTTTCGTTACCGCTGTTGATGCCTTTTGTAATCAAAACGCCCGAATAATCGACATCGACACTGGGAATGACCAGAATTGATGGAAAAACGTTTTCGGGATTCAACAAATATTTCTGCCGCCATTTAAAGCTGCGTTCGGTGTAGGGCGAGGCCCATACCTCTTTGATGCCGTTGATGATGGCTTCTTTGTCGAGTACGTTGAATTTGGTCAGGTTGAGTCCGGCGCCGGTAAAATCCTTTAGGTCTTCCATATTGGTGTCGCTGCGCAGGAAAACGGGGATTTCGCCCAAGCTTTTGCCTAAAATGGATTTGAAATTCTTTTCGAGTTCGATTATGAAGTTGGCTTTTAGCGGCATTTTGGCGATGGCCACGCGTAGGGTTTCCAACTGGCGCAGTTGATAGTTTTCTACTTCGGGTTCGGGTACGTTCCGGGTTCGCATTTTTTCCGCTTCGGCGAACAGGGTGTTTAGGAATTTCCAATAGGAAACCGATTGCCCCGGCATAGACTGATCCATGTGTTGCCGGAAAATTCCGAAGGGGATGACCAAGCCTTCGACGACCTTATCGGGGAACATCTTTTTCAGCTGTCCCAGATTCGCAGCTTTCGGACCGCATAATTGTCCGGAGTCGCTGGCATCGACGTCACGAAGATTCAGGACATCGGTATCGTCCAAACGGATTTTTTCGATTGGGACTTCTATTTTTTCGGTGTTCCGTTCTTTTTTGGCGAACAGTTCGCGCTCTTGGGCGGTTATTTGTGCTTCCGGTTTTAAAATGACGTTGCCTTTGTTCGAAACGGCATAGAACACCCGCTGGCCATCATATTTTTTAAGGCTCTGTAGATTTTCATCCGATAAGGCGGCGTTGGGGATTCCCAGATTTCTTGCCAACAACTGCACATGGGAAACCATATTGCCCTCGGCCACGGTGGCGATGCCGGCGACGGGCTTTAAATCGGCGGGGGAGCGCATGAAAATATAGATCTTATCGGAAGATACCTCGACATCATCGGGCGAACCGCCCACTACTACCAACTCTCCGAAGGCATAGCCGGGGTTGAGTCCGCGTACGGTACTTTGGTTGGCGATATCCATGACCTTGTTGGTTAGTGCGGATTCCTTAGCGATAAAATCACCAAGTTCGCCTACGCTTTTTCCAAGATGTAAGGCTATCGAGCCCCGGATACGGTCGTCGATAAAGCCGTAGGCCTTGGGTTCGAAACCGGTGTAGGTGTCTACGATATCCTGATAGTTGGCCTTGACCATTGCGGCGCTCCACTCCACCGCACCGCGGGCGGTTTCGAGAACGGTGTTCAGTTCGGCCAAGGTTATTTTATCGGTATTCGAGGTGTTCAGAACGTTTTTGATCTGTTCGTATTCCCAGAGCTCCAAGTAGCCTGCCCCGGCCGAAGCGGTGGTGAGTGCTTGGATTTTATGCAGCTGTTCCTTTAAGGTCTCTGGTTGCCATTTAGAGGCATTTTTGAAGAGGATTTCCTCTAGTTTTAGGGAGATATCCAGCAATTGCAATCGGACTATGGGGCGTTTCTCTTCCCCGATCCCTTGTCGGATGTCCAACACTACTTGCGCTGTTGCGGAAATTAGTTCGGAAGATTTTGTTTTGGAGGAATTCTTGGCGATAAAATCATTCAACGTCTTTCCTAAGGGAGTGCCTTTTAGCAAATCCGTTTTTTGGCCCAGTTTTTTAATGTCGATGGGGGTGAAGAAATCCGTCATGGTAGCGATGAGTTCGTCGAGTTGTTTGTTCTGTTCCGCCGTCAATTGTGTACTGTTCTTTTTCTGGAACGCCTTTACCTTTTCGATATCCGCAACTTCCGGTTGGCCGTGGATCTTTACCCGCAGGTCCATAAAAGGTAAGTAGGCATCTGAAATGACCTTTGATTCGCTACGCATCCGTTGTGCTAGGTTGTCGTCACCGCTGTGAGGCACATCCTTTAAGGACTGGCGCACCAAAAAGTAGTTTTTGGTTAAGACGTCATCCTTATACAATATCCCTTTATAAAAAGCTATCCCCCAGGCTTCTTCGTCTTCGGCCTGTACGGCACCACGGTAGAACTGTCCCTTTTGATTGACCCATCCATTATCGACAGAGCGTAGGTATTTATCCAGCTGATATTGTTTCAAACGGGAATGGTCATTTTTTGCATCCCAGAAATCATTCGTATCTGTATAGGACAAAAGTTGTCCCAAATAAATATGGTGGTCCTTTCCAATAGCTTCGACATCATCCTTATAGCGGGCATGTTGAACGCCCGGGCCAATATCAGAGGGACAGGGATCTTTCGGCGCGCGAACGCTTCCATCGGTACAGAACCAGCGGATATCCTTATAAGGGCCCCGAATGTCATTTTTATAGGAGGTAATCCGGGCTGCCAATTGGGCGTTGTCGATTTTCTTTTGGCCGATTGCCACAGTAGAGAAAAGCAAAGCGGTAAGACCTAGCAAGATGTGTTTGATCATGTTAATACGCTGGTTATGGTTAGGGATATCAAAAGTACTGCCAAATTATATAGGAAATAAAATATTCGAATGAGACCGTTTTCATGCATCCTTTTGGCTATATTTCTGGTTATCAATAAA
>NZ_JBGTHY010000284.1:0-2800 GCF_041745955.1 Pricia sp. | reverse complement strand
AACAAAGAACCACGCCCCAAAAATGGGCGTGGTCTACCGAGTGTCGTGATCCTGACAAGATTCGAACTTGTAACCTTCTGATTCGTAGTCAGATGCGCTATCCAGTTGCGCCACAGGACCAGTATTGTGTTTTATTTAAAGCGGGTGCAAATATATTTCTTTTTAAATTTACCGCAAAATAACCGAGCCACTTAAATGAACCTTAAACGCTACATCCGCGATATCCCCGATTTTCCATCCAAAGGCATCGTCTTCAAAGATATCACGCCCCTATTGAAAGACCCACTGGCCATGAAGCAAGCAACGGATGCGTTGATGGATTTGATCGGAAACCAAAAGATTGATATCGTAGTGGGCATAGAAAGCCGAGGGTTTTTCTTCGCCGCTCTTTTGGCGGCAAGACTAAACGCCGGTTTTGTCCCCGTTCGAAAACCCGGTAAACTGCCCGCGGAAAAGATCAGCGTCACCTATGACCTTGAATATGGTACCGACACTTTGGAAATACATAAAGATGCCATCCAAAAAGGAGACAAAGTTTTGATCCATGACGATGTGCTGGCCACCGGTGGCACGGCCAAAGCGACCTGTGAACTGGTCGAACGTTTGGGCGGTGAAATCGTTCAGTGTAATTTTTTGATGGCGCTTGATTTCTTAAAAGGCGAGGAGAAACTTAAAGGTTACGAGATACGGTCTTTGATGCAGTATTAATAATATTGGAAAGCTACTTACCTAATGCGTTCGTAGTCACATAATAGCGCCAGCCGATAATACCCATCTGAAATTTGGATGCTCTCGAAAGATCTAATTGCTTTTTCGAGTAGGAGGGGAGCACCGCCTTGTTCACCTTTGCCAAAAATTTAAAAAAAGCCTTTTTCATCCCATTTGATTTCTACAAATATAACGAACCCTAATTGAGTTCGGATTCAAAATCCACCTGCATCAAAAGAATCCCATAAATTTGAAATCTTCATATATATTTGTCACGAGTTCCCACAAACCACTTCATGCAAAACCTTCTTTTTATAGTTCTTGGCTTAATGCTTTTAATCGCGGGCGGCAACTGGCTTTTAAAATCCGCCGTAGCACTTTCGTTGCGCTTGAACATCCCCAAGATTGTTATCGGGATGACGGTGGTATCCTTTGCCACTTCGGCACCGGAGCTAATCGTGAGCGTAAAATCGGCCTTGGACGGTTTTCCGGATCTGGCCTTGGGCAATGTGGTCGGCTCCAACATCGCTAATTTGGGACTCGTTTTGGGAATAACGCTCTTATTGGGAAGTATTGAAGTACAGCGGAGTTTCTACACGACCGATTGGCCGGTCATGATGCTGGCGTCGCTCTTATTTTTCGGATTCATCTATTTCGATGGGGAACTGGTGAAATATGAGGGCATCATTATGTTGGTTGCCCTATTTTTATTTTTGGTCTATCTGCTGCGATTCCAGAAACCGGCGGTCGTCGATGAAATGCCGGATGACGATCTACCGCTGCCGCTATGGAAGACCATGCTATTTTTGGGTATTGGGGGCGTTGCGCTCTGGGGAGGATCGGAACTGCTTATTGACGGTGCCGTAGGTCTGGCGACGGTTTATGGCGTCAGCGAACGGGTCATCGGCGTGACGGTTGTCTCCGTAGGCACCAGTATTCCCGAATTGGCGGCCTCGGTCATAGCGGTCATCAAAAAGGAGAAGGCGATTTCTTTGGGCAACCTTATCGGATCGAACATTTTTAACCTTTTGGCGGTCTTGGGGATTGCTTCGATCATAACGCCCATCAAAGTGATGGATGAAGGCCTTTTGACCAACGATATCTTTTGGATGCTCGGTATTTCGTTCTTGATCTTGCCCCTGGTGTTCATACCTAAAGGGCTCAGGCTCAACTGGCGCGATGGGCTTGTGTTGGTGGCGGTTTATGTGACTTTCGTGTATTTTACAATAACTTGAACCTCTTTTTGAGCGATATCAATCCTCCTCGGTTTCTATGATAGCTTCAAAAGTCTCCGCATACTTAAGGTCGTTGAACCAATACGTAGACGAAATAATCTCGAAAACTTGACTGTTATTTTCCGCGGCTTCTTCGGTATACTGCCAGATAATATCCTTGGCATCCTTAAAATCGCCACCTTTGAGTTCGTCGTCAAAAAGTCGGTTGATCAAGGTGTTTTCGGGCATTCCTTGTACTAGAAGACGAATCAGGCACGCTTCGGTATCCTTTTCAAATATTTCCATACCCGTTTTTTCTTTGGATGTCACTTTCATTTTAAACCGCACTGCTTCCGGATGGGGAAATTTACCGTTGTACGCCTTGTACAAAAGCTGCGTCGCGTTAAAGAATTCTTCATGCATGGAGAGTTCGGCGTACTCTTCCCATACTTTTTCAGTTTCCATTTCATGGGATAGATTATCGATTTGGCCTGGGTTCAGGCGTTCGCCGAAAACGTAGGCCAAAACTAGCTTCGCCGCTTCAGCAGGGTCGTTGTCGGAAATGGAAAGCAGGCACATCTCCTTTAATTCCTGTGAAGAAAGATCGGAGGTATCGCCATATTCCGCGGTATCCAACAATTTTTTGTAATCGCCATCGTTCCATGCATGGGGCAATTCTTCAATGGTTTGGAATTTTATGGGTTCTAAAGTATACTGTAGTTTCATAGCTAAGAGGATTTATTGATAACCAGAAATATAGCCAAAAGGATGCATGAAAACGGTCTCATTCGAATATTTTATTTCCTATATAATTTGGCAGTACTTTTGATATCCCTAACCATAACCAGCGTATTAACATGATCAAACACATCTTGCTA
>NZ_JBGTHY010000283.1:0-4218 GCF_041745955.1 Pricia sp. | reverse complement strand
CGGTATTCGGATCCTAATTCCAGTGTAACATTGTTCTTCAATAGCCATCCGACAGTTGCGGTGAGGCGCTGGTCGAATTCCGGCTTACTACCGCGGGCTACGCTTAAAAGGCTTTCCGTCGAGGCAACGAAAAAGGCTTCGCCGACATCCAGTTTTTCCCCGCGAAGCGGCACGTCAACGGCAAGGCGATATCGAAAGCGGTGAGTGGTCAAAGAGGGGGTAATGCGTTGTTCCGCACGCAAACGGTTACCGAAACGAAAACTTCCGTAATTGTTAGTGATGTTGTATTGTTGTGTAATGCGCAGTTCGTTCTCCCCGACCCCTTCAAAAACCTGCCGGAAGCGGTATTGTATGCCTAGGGCAATACTTTGGTCGTACGCAATCTTCAATTCGGAAAAATGGGCGATATCCACTTGCCGGGTCCGTAGTTCAAGTTTTTTGTCGTAGATATAGCTACGTTGCGATAGCTCGAAGTTGTGCGAATAATTGGTGGCGACCTTATAGTTGATGGAAATATCGGGCTCCAAATAACCTGTGAAATTATCTTGGCCAAAGAGGCTGTTACCAAGAAAATAAGCAAGTATCCAAAGAAACCTTCTAATACAGCACATGATCATAATTCGGGGGAAGCGATTTTCGTAAATTTTCAAAATTGCCATCGGCATTAAAAAGGACTTCGTATTGTGCAAAGCCTCTGTCTTTTTTCCCGGATATAATAATCTCGTATTTTATATAGGGCAACATCAGATTCTGAAAGGCATTTTTTACAATAGTCTCCGCATCGTTTTCACCTACGGGATACTGCTGCTGTATTTTTTGGATGCGATATTGGGTAAAATTCTTTTCAAGATAATCGTTCATTTTTGAAAAGGCATCATCAGGAATGTCGATGGGTCGTATCAATAATTCGATATCCTCCAAAACGCCTTCTTCGTTGAATTCTACGCTATATTTCAAACGGTCTTTTTTGAATTTGGCCTCGTAGCTGGTCTTGATGCTGTCGGTCTCCTTATAAAATCGGATACGCCGGGCATCTTCCAGCTTTTCGTCAATATATTCCAAGGCTTTCTTGGGAAACTGCGATTTTTTGATACGGTACTCCCGTTCGTATTTCTTCTGTGCGGATGCCCAACATCCACAAAGCAATACCAAAACTGTGAAAAATATTTTCCTATTTGCCATTTTTTGGACTAGTATTGATTCCCCTACGACATATCATGAATAGCGACGACTGACAGACCCTTTTTTATCCCTCGTCTCATTTCAATATCTCAAAGCTACGACCTTAAACCTCGTCATACCGAAAACAATCGATTTCATGGTCGTTCACCATTCCTGTGGCCTGCATGTGGGCGTAGATGACGGTGCTTCCTACAAATTTGAATCCCCTTTTCTTCAAATCTTTACTGATAGCATCTGAAATAGTAGTATTGGCGGGAGCATCCTTGTAGTTCTTGACGCTATTTTTAATGGGTTTTCCATTAACAAAACTCCAAATATAGGTGCTAAAACTTCCGAATTCTTCTCGAACTTTTAAAAAGGTTTGGGCATTGGAGACGGTAGCCCGCACTTTTAATTTGTTTCTAACAATACCGGTATCCTGTAAAAGAGATTCAACTTTTGCTTCATCATATCGGGCTATTCTTTTATAATCGAAATCGTCAAAGGCCTTTCTGAAATTTTCACGCTTGCGGAGGATGGTGATCCAGCTCAATCCCGCTTGAAAGGTTTCCAAGACCAAGAATTCGAACAACCTTCCTTCGTCCTTTACGGGGACGCCCCATTCTTGGTCGTGGTAGGTCTCGTAGAGTGTATCGTCCTTGCACCAACCGCATCTGTTTTTTTCCATTAGTCGGGATTTAGGGCTAAAGATATTAAAGAACTCGTTCAAAAAGAAAAACCTAGCACCCCGATTTGGCAAAGGTTTTATAATAAAACCGGATATAAGAACGAAGTTTTTCTATTTAGCCAATGATTCCTCTTTTTTATATACGGTAAGAATCAGTTCCCCTTTCGCCAACGCCTTTTCGAAATCGGCCTCTACCGTATGCCAGAACCTGAAAAAGTTACGCCCGTCCTTTCGCTGGAGGACCACTTCGGTCGCCCCGTTTTCGGAACGGACTTCCTCCACCACAACCTTTTCGCCTTCCAGCGCATTGAAATTGGCGATGGCCCCACGCTTAATAATGAAATTTTTTCTTGGGAAATCGATATGCTCATACCCCGATGCTGATACGGTGCCCAAGGTCAGAACGCTTACTTCCCCGACTATATCGGTATTTTCCTGTGCGGATAGCAATCCGATAGAAAATAAGAATGCCGCAACTAATGCTGATTTTCTCATGACTATATTATTTAATTATCAATATATGAAGTTTATATTACAAATATAGTAATAACGTACATGATGAATGTATTACTTTCGTTAAATAGGTGTTAAACTATTATAATTCGATAGTAATACTATTATATTTACATTTTTAATCATAAAATTCCGTTTATGGAACATCTGTTGCAGTCGTTAAAAATAGGCATCAACGAAAAGATTTATGTCAAAGATCCCGAATCCTCCGATTTGGGAAAACGCATTATCGGAGAGAGCATCCTGATGATCGACGCGTTGGGATTCGAGAGTTTTACCTTCAAGAAATTAGGTCTCAAGATTGGAAGCAACGAAAGCTCGATCTACCGCTATTTCGAGAATAAGCACAACCTCTTGCTCTACTTGGCCTCGTGGTACTGGGGCTGGTTGGAGTACCAATTGGTATTCGCTACCAATGGCATGGCCGATGTTACGGGTAAGTTGAAAAAAACAATCGAGATCCTTACGAAACCTACCGAAGAAGATTCAGCGTTCTCCCATATCAACGAGGTGCTTTTGAATAAAATCGTAATCAACGAATACTCCAAGTCGTATCTGACCAAGGAGGTCGATACGGAGAATAAAGAGGGCTATTTTGTGATCTATAAAAGGTTGGTCAACCGTTTGAGTGCGATGATAGCGGCCGTCGATTCCGCATACGCCTATCCGAGCAGTCTGGCAAGTACTATTTTAGAGGGTTCTCTACACCAACATTTTTTAAAGGATCATTTTACCTCATTGACCGATTGCCGTAACACGGGCGATTCCACGGCCTATTTTACGCAGTTGGTTTTCAATTCCCTCAATACCGAACCGAATGGCTAAAAATGTACTGACCGCTTGGCAACGCCTTATGGGTCTGTTGAAACTAGATCGAAGAGATGTTTTGCAGACCTTTTATTATGCCATTTTCGCAGGTCTCGTCAATCTTTCGCTGCCTTTGGGCATTCAGGCCATCATCAACCTGATTCAGGGGGCACAGATCAGTACGTCATGGATCGTTCTGGTCATATTGGTCACGGGCGGTGTTGCCTTTGTCGGAATATTGCAATTAATGCAGATACGGATCATCGAGAACCTACAGCAGAAAATTTTTACACGGGCCTCCTTCGAGTTTACCTATCGTTTTCCGAAAATAAAGATGAGCGAACTGCGGGATTATTATCCTCCGGAACTGGCCAACCGTTTTTTCGATACTTTGGATGTGCAAAAAGGGGTTTCTAAGCTATTGTTGGATTTTCCGGCCTCGATCTTGCAGATTCTCTTCGGACTTTTGCTGTTATCTTTTTACCATCCTTTTTTTATTGTTTATGGGATACTCTTGCTGTTGCTCATTTATATAGTTTTCAAATTTACCGTTCAAAAAGGGATGGATACCAGTCTCGACGAATCGAAACGGAAATATAAAGTAGCGCATTGGATCCAGGAAGTGGCACGTTCGTTGGTCAGCTTTAAACTTTCGGGAAAGACCAGTCTGGCCGTCAATAAAAACGATGTGCTGGTAACGGATTATCTCGTGGCACGCGAGAGCCATTTTCGGGTGCTCGTGCTTCAGTTTATACAAATGATCGGTTTCAAGGTGCTGGTCACTGCCGGGCTTTTGGTAATCGGCGGTCTTCTGGTGCTTAACCAGGAAATGAATATCGGCCAGTTCGTTGCCGCCGAAATCATCATTCTGTTGGTCATCACATCGGTGGAGAAACTGATTCGGGGCCTGGATACGTTCTACGACCTGTTGACCTCCTTGGAAAAACTTGGTCAGGTAGTGGATAAAGATTTGGAAGATCAAGGCGGAGAAATGCCCTTGGGTCAGCATGAAAGCCTGATGGTCGAATTGGACAATGTGTCGTTCGGGG
>NZ_JBGTHY010000282.1:0-3805 GCF_041745955.1 Pricia sp. | reverse complement strand
CCTTTGTTCTCACTGGCCAAAGCGGCCGTGGTGTACTGCAAAATCATATAGCCGGAGTTGATTCCCGTATCGTCCATCAATAATTTTGGTACTCCGGGGCTATTGCCTTCCAAGGCCAGATAAACACGTCTATCCGAGATATTCCCGATTTCGGAAGCGGCCAAACAGACATAATCCAAGGCCATAGCCAAGGGCTGCCCATGGAAGTTGCCTCCACTAATAGTTAATTCCCCATTGATGATAACGGGATTGTCCGTTACCGAATTTAACTCAATTTCAAGTAACTCTTTCAGGTGCAGCCAAGCATTTCGCGATGCCCCATGCACTTGGGGGATACAGCGCAGCGAATACGGATCTTGCACCCGTTCGCAATCGATATGGTCTTCCAGTATCTCCGAACCTTTTAGCAACCTTTTGATCCGTTTGGCCACATGTATGTTTCCTTTAAAAGGGCGCAAGGCATGAAGTTCATTGTAAAAAGGCTTGACCGAACCTTGAAGGCCTTCGATCATCATGGCACCGATAACATCGGCTTGCGATAGACAGTTGTGCAATCTTTCGACTACTTTGACCGCATGCGCTGCTATAAATTGGGTGCCGTTGATCAAGGCCAAACCTTCCTTTGGGCCCAATTCCAAAGAGGGTAATCCCGTTTTCTCGAAAAAGGCCGATGTCGGGATTATTTTGCCTTGATATTCGACTTTTCCCAATCCGATTAACGGGAGAAATAAATGGGCCAACGGTGCAAGATCTCCCGATGCACCTACGGAACCTTGTGACGGAACTACGGGAACCGCATCGTTTTCAATATGCCAGAGTATCCTTTTTAAGGTAGTTTCGGCAATACCCGAATAGCCTTTTGCCAAAGAATGCACCTTTAAAACAAGCATCAGTTTTGCTATCTCGGTCGGTATGGGGTCTCCTATTCCCACACTATGACTTTTCAGGATGTTGGATTGCAATGTCTTTGTTTCCTCCTTCGAAATACTGGTGGTACATAGTGGTCCGAAGCCCGTATTGATTCCATAGACCGGATGACCTTGTTCGACGATGTCGGCTACGATCTTATGGCTGGCGTTTATTTTTGTTCTAGATGCTTTTAAAAGTTTTCCGGAAGTCTCGCCCCTGCCAATCGCCAAAGCGATACCGGCGGTAAGATGATCTTCCCCGAAATTAAAGTTTTTGGGCACTGATCTCATCAAGCTATGAATTTGAGTAGTTTAAAAGTATTCATTCCATTCGAGAATAGCGAAGGGAATGTTTTAACTTTATGGATTAATAGTGTTGTTATGATCTTCGACTTGATAAAAAAGAGACGCTCCGTCTTTCCTGCACAATACAATGACCGACCCATTGCCAAATCCGATATCGAAAAGATTCTGGAGGCCGCGAACTGGGCACCGACCCACAAGAAGACCGAACCTTGGCGGTTTAAGGTCCTGATGGGCGAATCAAAGGAAAAATTAGGACTTTTTCTATCCTACAAATATTTGGAGACCGAAACCCGTCCCAAACAGGTGAAGACCAAGAAGCTCATCGAAAACCCGAAAAGGGCGGGGGCGATAATTGCTATCTGCATGCAGCGCGACCCATTGGAAAGCTTGCCTGATTGGGAAGAGGTCGCCGCCACCGCCATGGCCGTACAGAACATGTGGCTCTGTTGTACCGAAATGGGCATAGGCTGCTATTGGAGCTCCCCGGGACTCATCAAGTACATGGGAGAGTTTTTCGAGCTAAACGATGGAGAGGTCTGTTTGGGCTTCTTTTATATGGGGCATTATGATGGGGAAGTTGATCAGCAAACGCGAAGACCAATAGGGGAGAAGGTGGATTGGATGGAGTAGTTAGTCCAAAAACGGAAACAACCCCGCCCGATACTCCCACGCCTTTGCAATAAAAAATCCCAAAAATACCACGGCAACCAGGAATTTTAAAAAAGTTCCGGTCAAAAAGCCCATAAAAGATCCGAAGGCGGCCTTTAAGGCTGTTTTTTGGTCCGCTTTGTTGATGAGTTCCCCGACCAAGGCACCGACAAAGGGCCAAACAATAATCCCGAAGATACCCAGCACCGGAAAGACCAACGACACCAACAACCCGATAGTCGTGCCGACCATGCCAGCCCTACTGCCCCCGAATTTCTTGGTGCCCATTGCGGGAATGATATAATCGAGCGCCAATACTACAACGGCTACCACGGCGGTAATGCCCAAAAACGTCCAGTTCTGGGGTACCGCCTTGGTAAGATGCAACAGCAAAAGCCCCACCCAGCTTATTGGCGGTCCGGGGAGTACGGGAAGGAAGCTGCCGAGTATGCCGACGAGCATGAGAATAAATCCCAAAATAAGTAAAGCGATGTCCATCTCTTCGAATTTCTTGTTGGACTAAGGTACGGTGAAATTGTTACCGCCCTCAAAAATCCATTTTAAACGTAATCGAAACCTCGCCCGTCTCTTTGTTTACGTTTACTTTGGGCTTACCATTGTCTGCGATATCGTTGCCGGTGCTCATTTTGTAGATACCGGTCAAGAACTCCATGCCCTTGGTCATGACCTCTTCCATCTGTGCGAAGTTGGGTTCCGGTTTTTTCGGGTCGTCCGTTGCGGATGCCGTTGCTTGTGTAGCCGATTTTTCCGATCCGTTTTTAGTGTAATTTTCGGAATCCTCTTCCGCGACCATTTCTTGAAGGTCCTCGGTTTCCTGATTTTCAAGAATCTGGTCTTCTTCGGTGCCGGTCGTAAAATCGTTACCGCTGATGGCCTCTTCGAGCTGTTTGATAAACTGGGATTTCCCTTTTTCCGAAAAATCGACCTCATCGGTCAGACTACTCGAATTCAATACACCCTCAAAAAGGTTTTGCTTCAACAGCAGCCCCGTGGCGATCTTCATTTCTATGGAACCATAGGAAAGTAGATTGAATACGTGCAGTTTTTGTTTTTTCTGCCCGATGCGATCGATGCGGCCGATACGCTGGTTCTTTTTGGCGGGATTCCACGGAAGTTCAAAATTGATGACCGTATCGGCTACTTGAAGGTTGAGTCCCGCCCCGCCGGATTCGCTGGAAAGAAAGACCTTGCATTCGACGTTGTCCTCGAACTCCTTGATAATGGCACCGCGTTTTTTTACCGGCACTTTTCCCGTAAGGGTCGTAAAGGTGATGCTCTCCTTTTTGAGCATATCGCCGATCAGTTGCAGCATCGTAACCCATTCCGAAAAGATGATGATCTTTCTGTTGGCGTTTTTAATATCCAATTTGTCTATAAGGATGTCTTGCAGCTCGACCATTTTTGGTGAGATATGCGTTTCCTTATCGATCAAATAGGTGGAATCGCAGACCATACGCATATTGGTCAGCAGGTGCATCAGCTTTTGCCAATCATAAGTGGTCTTGAACTTTTTACGAAGGATGGCCCCGATACCGCCCGCAAAGCTGTTGTGCAGCCCTGCCTGTTCTTGTGAAAGTTTTACATAGATATCTTTTTGGATAACGTTGGGCAATTGGTCGAAAACTTCTTTCTTTTCCCTGCGGATAAGGATGGATTCTAGCCGCACTTTCAGATTTTGAAGATTGTAGTATCCGCTGATCTTGTTCTTGTGGTTGCTATCGAAAATGCAGTGCTGATATGAAAATTCCCACTGGGGCGTTAGAAAATCCTGATCTAGAAATTGGACGATGGAATACAGGTCCAACAACTTGTTTTCCAAGGGTGTGCCGGTAATCACCAAAGCGTGTGTTTTGCGGATGGCCTTTACGGCGTTCGCCGTTTGCGTTTCGTAATTTTTGATTTTTTGCGCCTCGTCCAAAATG
>NZ_JBGTHY010000281.1:0-10519 GCF_041745955.1 Pricia sp. | reverse complement strand
AACGGTTCCGTTAAAGCCAGTCATATTTTAATTGGATATGAAGGCGCGGAAAGGGCGAATCCGGAGGTATCCCGAACCAAGGAAGAAGCTGAAACCGAAGCAAAGCGACTGTTGAGGGAAGCCCGAAAAAAGGATGCCAAGTTCGTAGAGCTGGCAAGGGATAATTCCGACGGCCCTTCTGCACCTAACGGGGGAGATTTGGGCTACTTTCAGGAAGGAAGAATGGTGCCCGAGTTCAACGATTTTGCCTTCCAAAACCCGGTAGGGACCATCGGCATGGTGGAGACCAGTTTCGGTTTCCATATCATCAAGGTCGACGATAAGCGCGATATCGTACAGATAGCCAATTTGGCCCGAGAGATCGAACCATCCGAAGGCACCATAAACAAGTTGTTCACCGATGCCACACAATTTGAGATGTCCTCTATTTCGTCTGACAAGGCATTTTCGGATCTGGCCAAGGAGAGCAAGTACACCGTGAGACCGGTAAACAAAATCAAGGCTACCGATGAAAACCTACCGGGACTATCATCTCAGCGTAGCATGGTGCAATGGGCCTTTAGCGAGGATACTAAAATCGGGGATATAAAACGTTTCGACCTCAATAGCGGCTATGCAGTAGCCCAGTTGACCAAGAAATATGACGAGGGCCTGATGTCGGTCGAAGATGCTTCGGCAACAGTTCTTCCAAAAATCAGGAAAGAACGAAAGGCGGCCCAAATCATTTCTGCCAATAAGGGGAAATCCATCGAAGATATAGCTAAAGATAACAACGTGAGTACTTCAACGGCTTCGGCCTTGAACGTGAAATCCCCGACCATTCCCGGTTCGGGATCTGAACCTGCCGTTGTCGGCGCTGCATTCGCCATGAAACAAGGCGATACTTCTGATCTGATAGAGGGCAACACGGGCATTTTTAAAATTACGGTAACCAAGAAGATTCCGGCTCCTAAGCTGGACAACTATAGCACTTATGCCAGTTCGGTGAAGGCGACGCGTGAGGCGCAAGTGAACTCCGAGGTGTACAACGCCTTAAAGGATGCTTCGGAAATCGAGGATAATCGGGCGGCGTTTTATTAGGTCTAGTTTGTTCGCAGACCTATCAGGTTTAAACTTCTAAGGGTTTTTTAATTCCCCGATGCTTGCATCGAGGTAGTTCATTGCGCAGAGTGCCTTCCAGTTTACATATTTGAAAAGAAACGAAAAACCTGACAGGTCTAGCCCGCCGGTTCCAAAACCATTTCCGGATACGGCAAAACGGTCTCATATCCCAATCCCTCAAAATACATAGGGGTAGTACCATCTCCGGTAGCCAAAACAAAATCCCCGCCCCAGGCACCTAGACTTTTTACGATTCCCGTAAAATCCGGGAATAGCAATTCTTTAACGGTCGGCATTTGAAGTGTCTGGGATAGCAGTGTCTCATGTTGCGTCATTAGCGATTCAAATTCAGAAAGACTTTTGCAGGAAACGGTTTCCCGGGTAATTTCGGATACTTGTCGTGCAAGTTTGGCGTTGTCAAAATCTTTTTTCCGGTAGGCGGCGATACCCTCCCTGCTGTTCTGTTTTTTATTTAGATGGATGAAGTAGAGCTTGTCCCGAAAAGGCGGATTGAAATTGACTTCTTCCACTTCGGCAATTGGCAAAGATGGCGTGCCTCTTTTTTGGGTGTATGGCCTATTCTTTTTGCGACGATACAGAATAGGGCTTTTATACTGCGCACAGGCAATGTCGTAACCACTTCCAGAAAAGACGTTCCATAGCAGTTCGTAAGCATCGACTTCGGCCCATTGCGCAATATTGTTAATCAAAGTGGATGAGGAGCCAAGTCCCCAATCCCTGGCAAAAGTCATTTTTGTTTCTACCGCGTATCCTTTCTTATCGCCAAGAAAATAGGGATTCAACGTATGCGCTTCCCTTAAAATTTTCAACAAGGTTACGGCGATAGCCCTCTTCTCTCTAGACTGGTGATGGGCGTGGTCATTGAACCCGAGAGTAATGTGGCCGGTGTCGGGAGAGAAAGCACTTTGTTCTTTTGGGGTGTTTTCGGGTGGTGATAGGTCGAATGTACCTTCAAACCAAATCGCGCCGTTTTCATCATAACTTTTCCATTGCAATGTGTTTGAAGCAACTTCTTTCAAAGACAAAGACTGTCCGTACTTTGTCGGCACGGCCAAGCTTAAAGCACCATCCAACACAGCGTACTCACCTGTGAGCAATAGTTTTCCGTTGCTGTAAAATTCTTTGGCCATTTACGACTTTCTTAGCTTTTCAAAAGCTGTTACCACTGCACTATGGGTTGCCACATTTTTCTTAAAATGTTCTGTCAATTTAGTCTTTTCCGCTTCGGTAGCCCCCAGTTGGTTGAGAACGTTCATCAGGTGCATTTTCATATGCCCTTCTTGAATGCCCGTTGTCACCAGGGAACGTAAGGCCGCGAAGTTTTGCGCCAGTCCCGCTACCGCAACGATTTGCATCAGTTCTTCCGCGGAAGGCTTTCCTAGAACTTCCAAGGCCAACTTTACGAGGGGATGCAAGGTGGTCAGTCCGCCTACGGTGCCAATGGCCAGCGGTACTTCGATCCAAAATCGGAAGGTACTATCTTTTACTTCGGCATGGGTAAGACTGGAATACTGTCCATCTTTGGCGGCATAGGCGTGGATGCCCGCTTCGACCGCCCTGAAATCGTTGCCGGTAGCGAGAATTACGGCATCGATTCCGTTCATGATGCCCTTATTGTGGGTTACGGCCCGATGGGGCTCCACTTTGGCGATTTCAACCGCCCTGACCATCTTTTGTGCAAAATCTTCGGAAGAACCGGTTCCGTCTCCATGTAATTCATCGATGGGGCAGCTCACCTCGGCCCGTACCAAACAATTGGGCACGTAGTTGGAGAGGATGGCCATGACCACCTCGATATTTCTTTCTTCCCCGTTAAACGCCGGGAAATCTCGCGCACCTTCTTTGAGGGTGGCGGCAAACTGCTCTAAACAGGAATTGATGAAATTGGCGCCCATAGCATCCAAGGTCTGAAAGGTACAATGCAGCTGATAATAGTTTGCCAGGGAATCCGTTTTGTCGCGCAACCCGATTTCGGTGATCCCGCCACCCCGCTGCTTCATGTTTTTGGTAATCGAAACGGCGTCGGAGTAGAGTTTTGGTTTTATTTCTTTGAAAAAAACGATTAATTTTTCTGTATTTCCTGAATAGATAAAGTGTACCTGTCCGATTTTTTCGGTGCCCAGAACGGTAGTCTTGAAGCCACCGCGTTTCAACCAGAATTTGGCGGCCTTGCTGGCAGCGGCTACCACCGAGCTTTCCTCGATAGCCATGGGAATGGCGTACAGCCTATCGTTAATTAAAAAATTAGGGGCGATGCCGAAAGGTAGGTAATAGTTGGTCAGGGTGTTCTCGATAAACTCATCGTGCAATCGCTGAAGTGTCTTGTCCGTATTCCAGTAGCGTTTCAGGACATTCTTGGCAGCTTCGGGATTTTCGGTGTAATTGGCGGTAATCCAATCCAGTTTTTCGGCCTTAGTCAGTTTCGAGAATCCCTCGATGGGCTTGGTCATAGCAAACGGTTTCGTGGTATAAATATACTGATAAAGGAAAGAAGCGTGTCGCTGATAAACAGCTAAAATAGTTTCCGAACCTATAGAAAAGTCTAGCCCGCCCGAAAGGTATGGCCGTGGAAAGGGACCCATCGGTATAAAACATCCTACGTATTGTCCGGAAAGTTTATTTATTCCTCAAAATAGCATTAAACTTGAATGATTTAATCTATTTTTAACTTCCTATGAAAAAATCGTTCCTTTCCTTATTTTTGATGGTCGGTTTCCTGACCGCTACCTTGGCCCAGAAGAAAGCTATAACCGTAGAAGAAATCTATTCTGGCACCTTCCGTACCGAAGGTCTTGAAGCCCTCCGTTCCCTGAACAACGGAAAGCAATATACCATCTTGAACGTAGATGGTTCAGCGGGTATCAGTACTATCGACAAATACGATTACGCCACCTTGGAAAAGGTCGCTACGATACTTTCTTCCGCCGACCTTGCCGAAATCGGTAGTTTTTCGTCCTACGAATTTAACGACGATGAAACGAAAATCCTTCTGGCTACGCAGGTGGAGTCCATTTTTAGGCGGTCTACTTTAGGCATATTTTATGTGTATGATGTCGGTACAAAGACGCTGACCCGGATTTCCGAAGGAAAAATACGCGAGCCTGCACTATCCCCAGACGGAAAAAAAGTAGCTTACGTCTCCGAGAACAATCTGTATCTTTTCGATATCGCATCCAAAGAAACCGAACAGATGACCTCTGATGGGGTAAAGAACAAGATCATCAACGGGGTAACGGATTGGGTCTATGAAGAGGAATTTGCCTTTGTGCGGGCTTTTGCATGGAATTCCGATGGCACCAAAATTGCGTTTCTCCGCTTCGATGAAACTGATGTACCCGAATTTTCTATGGATGTATATGGGGAGGACCTTTATCCATCCCAAGAAACCTTTAAATATCCAAAAGCGGGAGAGGATAATTCGATGGTTACACTTCATCTCTTTGATGTAGCATCGAAAAAGACATCAAAAGTGGACTTGGGAACCCCATATTACATCCCGCGGATACAATGGATGAACAATGCCGGTCAGCTGAGTGTACAGACGCTGAACCGCCATCAGAACCATTTAAAGTTACATGCCGTAAATGTAAATAACAATTCGGTCTCGCTTTTGCACGAGGAGAAAGACGACGCCTACGTCGATGTCACCGACGACCTTACTTTTTTGGCCGACGACAGTTTTATCTGGACCAGTGAACAAGACGGCTATAACCACATTTATCTCTACGGTCAAGACGGCAAACTGATGAACCAGATTACCAAAGGCCCTTGGGAGGTGACCCGTTATTTTGGCTACGACCAGAAAGGGGGCAAGGTCTACTATCAGTCCACCGAGAACGGTTCCATCAACCGTGGCGTCTACAGTATCGACAGCGGTGGGAACAACAAAAAAGCCCTCGCAGCCGAAGAAGGCACCAATTCGGCGGATTTCAGCGCTGATTTCACCTATTTTATCAATACCTTTTCAAGTGCGACAACACCTCCGGTATATACCTTACACAAAGCTTTGAACGGCAAACAGATCAAGGAGATAAAGAACCACCAGGCCTTGCTCACGAAATTGAAGGGCTATCAATTCCTACCCAAGGAATTCTCCACGATTGCCATCAACGGTAATGAACTCAACATGTATATGATCAAGCCTGCGAATTTTGATACCTCTAAAAAATATCCGCTTTTGATGTACCAGTACAGCGGCCCCGGTTCGCAGAGCGTCGCCAATCAGTGGTTTAATGACAGGGGTTATTGGCACGAGGTGATGGCCGCCAAGGGGTATGTAATCGCCTGTATCGATGGTAGGGGCACCGGTTTTAAGGGGCGTGATTTTAAAAAGGTGACCTACTTGAATTTGGTGAAATACGAGACAGAAGACCAGATCGCTGCCGCTAAAAAATTGAGCGAACTGCCCTATATCGATGAGAAACGCACAGGTATCTGGGGCTGGAGTTTCGGCGGACACATGGCCACCAACTCGATTTTAAAGGGAAACGAGGTTTTTGAAACGGCCATAGCGGTAGCCCCGGTCACCTCGTGGCGTTTCTACGATACCATCTACACCGAGCGTTTTATGCGTACTCCCGAAGAGAATCCTAGTGGGTATGACGACAATTCTCCGTTCAATTATCCGGAATTGCTAAAGGGAAATTACCTTCTGATTCACGGTTCGGGCGACGACAACGTACATGTGCAGCACTCCATGCGCATGATCGAGGCCTTGGTACAGGCCAACAAACCGTTCGATTGGGCCATTTATCCCGATAAGAACCACGGTATTTACGGGGGTATGACCCGTGTGCACCTGTTCAATAAAATGACAAGGTTCATTACTGAAAATCTTTAACAAAACCCGTAAATCCATGGCAGCATCGACCAAACCTACCCACCAAAAAGAACTTTTCGGACATCCCGTTGGGCTGTATGTTCTTTTTCTGACCGAAATGTGGGAACGCTTTTCCTATTACGGCATGCGCGCGTTGCTGGTTATTTACATGACGGCAAAAACCTTGGACCTTGATCCACAAAGTGGTTTAGGATGGACGGGAACCGAGGCTTTGGCATTGTACGGTTGGTATACCATGCTGGTCTATGTAATGAGTATTCCCGGAGGGCTGATCGCCGATAGGTTGATCGGTCAAAAATGGTCCGTCGGTATTGGTGCTATTTTATTGACCATGGGTCATGGTGTTCTGGCCATTGATGCCTTATGGGCATTTTATACCGGTTTAGGCTTGATCATCTTAGGGGTAGGCATGTTAAAACCTAATATTTCAACTATGGTCGGCGGTCTTTATAAAGCCAACGATATTAGAAGGGACAAAGGCTTCAGTATTTATTATATCGGCATTAATCTTGGCTCCTTTTTAGCGTCATTATCGGTCGGTCTGGTGGCCAAGGAATATGGTTGGCATTGGGGTTTTGGCCTAGCGGGCATAGGAATGTTCTTTGGCTTGATCGTATACCTCATCGGACAATACTACTATTTGCCACATGTAGGGAACGCTCCGACGGTCGAGGAAAAAACAGGGGATATTAGTTTGGGCACACTCTTTTCGCAATTGCTAAAATCTCCGCTACAATTAGGTATTGTAATCGTATTATTGATACTATCTGTTTATGCCGGATTTACTTTCGAAGGCCCTGATAATTGGGGATATGGAGCATTATTTATCTTTCTTTCCCTAATAACGGGAATGATGATGATGATCTATAAAAACCTGAACGGACAGGTTGAAAAAGATCGGTATGTCGTTTTATTGCTTTCCCTGCTTATCGTGATGGCCTTTTGGGGCTGTTTTGAACAAATGGGAGGATTGATGAATCTTTACGCGGAGGAAAAAACGAATCGAATGCTGTTGGGATGGGAAGTGCCGACCGCCTGGTTCCAAGGGGCGAACGCCGGATTTATTCTTCTGTTATCGGTAGGGGTCGCCAATTTCTGGGCGAAACGTAAGTTAAAGGGCAAAGAAGCATCCTCGCTCTTCAAGATGGCCACAGGTATGATCGTTATGGGCGTTGGATTCATATATATGGTATTTGCTTCGATGCAATACGAGAGCGACGGGAGTTCGGCGATGTATTGGTTGGTATTGGCCTATCTTTTTCACACCCTTGGGGAGCTTTCCCTGTCGCCGGTTTCGATGTCATTCTTTACCAAATTGGCCCCGGCGCGTTATATGGCGTTGATGATGGGCGTATACTGGGCCGCAACAGGTTTGGGTAACAAAGTGGCCGGGGTGGTGGGCGAGAGCTCGATTAAAGCTGGGGAACTTAAAGTTTTTAGCGGACTTTTCATTTTTGCCGTTCTTTTTGGAATTTTGGTCATTCTTCTTCTAAAACCCTTGCAAAGATTGACGCATGGCGCAGAGGACAATGAAACCGAAATCAAGGAAGACGACAATAAAGGCCCCGAATTGGCCGGCCCGGCTAACTAGCTGTCGATTGGGGTCGAGAATTTATGGGCACTACCTTATTTTCCATAATGGTATCTACAGCTGTAAATTAAAATGGAATTCTCTTCTACTTGATAGACCAGCCGATGTTCCCTATCAATTCTCCGTGACCAATAGCCCGATAGATCATATTTTAGAGGTTCGGGATTGCCAATTCCCTCAAAGGGTGTTCTTTGAATACTGATAATCAAAAGATTAATCCGTTTCAGTAGTTTTTTGTCTTCCCTTTGCCAAGAAACATAGTCTTCCCAAGAATTTTTTGTAAAAACAATTCTCATTTTTGCAGGTCCTTAAGGTCTTTTTCCACCTTCTCTCCGGACTTCATTTGTTGGATGGATTCAAATAACCTATCCGCATTGGCTTTCGAACTTAATAAATGAACCGTTTCCATCATAGAATTATATTCATCTAACGAAATTACAACGGTGCCTTTGCCCGTTTTTCTTTTTATAATAAGCGTTTCGTTATTGTCCTCAACATTATCCAAGTAGTTTTTCAACTCGGTCCTGAATTCAGTAAAATTGGCTGCAAGCATGACTTTAGTATTTATTAAGTACAAATATAAGTACTTAATTGAGATTTTCAAAATTTTGTTTAGTTTTAGTCAAAATAGTAGGCCCCATCTTCCCCTGTAAAATAAAATCTTTGCTTTTTCTCTTCACAGGTTTTTCTCCACCGTTCAATATAACTTCTATAATTACTGCCATCGGCAATAATCGTTTCCGGACGAATGGAATCGATCAACCTTTTCAGGTTCAGTTTGGGCGACCCGGTCAACAACACATAATCCGAATAGGTGTTTTTCTTTGGATAGACGCCCAAACTGTCGATGATCAGGAGGTTTTTGTCATGCCAACGATAGCCATTTCTGAGCGGGCGATGTTCTGTGGATGTAATCCGTTCTGCGATTTGATACGCTGTAGTCAAGCGTTCAAGTCTTCGGACATCTGGTGCCATGACCGCCAATCGGTTTCCAGTTTGGTGTATCAAGACCGAGTTTTTCGTTTGATGGGCTAAGAACAGGGTTTCTTTTTGCCCGGTCTCATAGGATGTGCCAAAGAGGTACAGCTGGAATCCGATGACGGCCATTGATAGTGCGATTGCCTTTTTAAAGGTCGGTTTTGAAAAGAAAAATACTGCGCAAGTTAGGATGGCATAGGCCAGGACGAGCTGTACTGCATCAAAAGAAATATTCCGAAACACAAAGTCCTCCTGTTGGGAAATCCAGCCGATAATAGCGTTCATCCAGCGGATCAAAGTGTCGTAGGCAGTGACCAATATATCTGGTAAGCTGTTGAGCAGTGCCAAGAAAATGACCAGGATGCCCATACCCAGAATCAGTCCCAATGCCGGAACGATCAAAAGGTTCGAGATAAAGAACAGTCCCGGAAATTGGTGGAAATAGAACAGACTTATGGGCAACACGCCCAATTGAGCCGCAATACTGACCGAGAGCAACTGCCAAAAATATCTGATGATTCTGTTCTTCGGATGCCACAACCGTTCGAGTAAAGGGTACATCCAAACAATAGCGAATACGGCCGCGTAGCTCATTTGAAAGCCCACTTGAACTATAAGCAGGGGATCAATGATCAATAGGATGAAGAACATGGAAAGCGCCAGAATATTGAAGGTATTGCCCGGTCTATTGAGGTAGAGGGCATAGGCAACGAAAGAAAACATGGTAACCGCCCGAACGACGGATGCCGACAGCCCTGCCAACAGGGCAAAGCCCCAAAGCAGGCCAACGATCAAGATCAATTTTATTGTTTTTCCTTTGGGCAATCTTTCCAAGGGCCTGAGCAAAAATTGCAGTAAGAGTAGAATGATACCAATGTGCAATCCGGATACCGCAAGAATATGTACCGCCCCCGCATTTTTGTAACTGTCGTAGGTTTCTTCCGAAATTTCGTTGCGCTGCCCGAGCAACAGGGCCTGTATAATCCCCAATTCCTCTTTTCCGAAATGGGCTTTTTTCAGGTTGGTGATAATTTGATTTCGGAATCTTGCGGCCATCCCATACATCGTCCTTTCCGGATTTTGGGTCGTGAGAAAGTCGTTCCCATGCAACCGCATCTGATTCGAGATTCCTAAGCCTTCCAAATAGTTTTGATAGTCGAACTGATGTGGGTTCAATGGTGGATTTATGACGGAAAGCTCGGTGTAAACGATTAGCTCGTCATCTGCTTCTAGCTTTTCGGCCAAGCTATCTAGAGGAAAACTCAACAATAATCTTCCGGATGCTTTTTCGTTTTCCAGTGCCAAAACCTTGGCTACATAGCGATCTGAGTAGGTAGACGATTTGAGTACTTCATGTATTTTGATTTTCCACAGGTGGCTTCCCGTAACATCTTTGTGGGAGTAGTGTCCCGGCTGGTTTTTGGGATAGGTCGACGACACGGCCAAGATTCCAATGGAAATAGTTGTAAGTACAACCAAAATCCCAAATAGTATGGAGTTTTTACCGTGTGTGGTGAATGGGGTTGCGCGCTTGTCCCTGTAAAAAAGAAATCCGAGCAGTACTAAAAACAGTACGGCAAAAGTTACGGGTAGAAAGACATCAGGCTGCAAATACCTGCCCAAAAGGATCCCCAAAACCAATAATAATGTCAGTTTTATGGGGACGAAACGCAGCAGGTTCATGGCGATGTATCAATGAGACAATTATGAAACGCATCAATATACCGATTTGGAGATGTTTCGATTTGAAAATTCGGAAATAATCGATAAAGGTACCCACCTGACCGCCAAGAGGACTTATTATGGAAACAGTATAGTTCTTAAATAAGAACTATCTCCCTTGGATTGGAGTTTGAATTTGATTTTTAAGGTTGAACTTGAACCTGAACTTGCGCTTGTATTTACAACACTCGTGTCGCCCTTACAAAAGCACTGTTCCAATAGCCTTCGCGAAGCGACGAGACGATGACACCCCGCGAACTTGAGGA